>JAOUPE010000348.1 GCA_029880025.1 Caldifarciminota bacterium | reverse complement strand
AATGATATTGCGTTTGTTAGATTCACCCCATTGCACAATGCCCCAAGAATCGGCTTGTGGGTCATAAAAGCTTAAACCGCCGGCAAGTGAAAAGTGACCTAGCCAGATACGATTTTCTCGGTCTTTGGCTAAAACTCGAGCTCCGTAAAGTGGCGAATATAAATGAATCCAGTATCCATAAGTGCTAAGTCGACTCAAACCTTGAGCATTATGGCAAGCGTAAATCTCACCCATATTATTGGTGACTAAAGAAAAGATGTTATTGGTAATCAAACCAATTGAATAGAAATTCTTCCACAGAGTATCAATAGTATCAGACAATACTCGAAGCCCAAAACCCCAATCCTTTGCACCACCCATGCCACAGAAGAGTAAAGAATCGGTAATAATACATTGGGTCGGTTCTTTCCAGATTGTATCGATTCGTTGTTGGCTGTAGCGAAATAGTCCGTCATCGGCTGCCAGATAAAAACTATTCAAGTGAAAAGCCAAATCCTGTACCGGAGTGGCAAGGTTTAAAACTGGCTCAAATCCGGTACCGTTAAACCTGGCAATGCCGCGCTCGGTGGCGATGAACAATGTATCGGAAATCACAGTCATCGCTTTTACCGAATCGCCAAAAGGTCGGGAATATGAGTTCAAGGTATCGAGGTCTCGATTCAGACTGACCAGTCCGCGATTGGTTCCAATCCAGAAATAATCGGTTGCCCCAAAAGAAAGGATATTGTCCGACATTAATTCAGGATGAGTAGATTTGATAAAATGGATGATTTGGTCATCATCCGGTAGGTTAAATGTACCGCGCGTATTAATCACATAGAACCCATTATCACTCCCGACTAAAATTGTATCAGATGAAATCAAGATACATTTTATTATAGTCGGAAATTGGGATGACCGGTAAGATTGGAAAATCTGGTTTTGGGGTTCAAAGATTACCAAGCCGGCGCCGTCCGTTCCAATCCAGAGATTATTCGAATCGTCTTTAGCAATACAAAGGCATTGGTTTTGTGGTAAGCCATCGGTATTAGTAAGGACTTGTATGACCGCTTGGGTTTCTTTGTCGAAGATGGTTAAACCGCCTTTGGTTGCACAGTATAGTTTATTTTGGATAGCAGTAATATCATAGATGAAGTTGGCATTGGTATAAGTCTGCCACTGACCAAAAGCCAGAACCTGGGAGCATATAACCGGGAGCAGTAAACAAAGTAATTTTTGATATTTAATAGGCACCTTTTCCTCTCAATACTACACTAAACGTCCTTAAAATTATAACAAAATCCATCCAGAGTGACCAGTTTTTTACATAGTATTCGTCTAAGAGCAAACGTTCATCAAAAGGAAGTTCACTTCGTCCTGAAACCTGCCACAAACCAGTCATACCAGGCATCACCTTTGTAATGATATTAATGAACCTGCCGATTTTTTCAAGTTCCCTTGGCAAATAAGGTCTTGGTCCGACCAGATTCATATCACCGCGCAAAATATTCCAGAGTTGAGGGAGTTCGTCTAAACTGAACCGTCTTAAAAACCTGCCGAACGAAGTTACTCTCGGGTCTTTGCCTTTCAGTTTCATGAATTTGTTCCATTCTTCATGGTTAATCGATTCTGCCTGCAGCAAGGCATTCAGACGTTCATCCGCATTTAGATACATCGTTCGAAATTTTAAACAATTGAATAATTTTTTTGCTTTACCGATTCGCTGCTGCTTGAATAAGACCGGACCTTGTGAGGTGAGTTTAATCGCAATCGCCGCCAATAAAAAGAATGGAATAAAGATAATAATACCAATCGTGGTGAATACCAATTCGATTGTTCGTTTTAGTATCAAATTGGCAGGTTGTAAAAGGTTGTAACGAAATTTCATCAGCAAGAGACTTTCTAACTGACCTATCTCAACCCCGACATTTTGCAATTCGGCAACATCCGGGACGATTATGAACTCTTCACTTTTGCCTTCAACGAACTGGTAGATTTCAGAGACCGATTCCTTAGGAATAGCGGTAGCACAAACAATGACGCTGTCCGGTCGGGTTTTTTCGATACTCTCTTTGATTGATGAATTGAACTTTTGCTGGTCGATAACCTCATAGCCTAAGTTTCGATTTTGTTCAATCTCTTTTCTTAAGACCTTGGCAGTCTGGTCATCGCCAATGATTAAAACCCGTTTTGTCCAGAGCCGGAGTTTTATCAGCCAACGTTTTAATACAATCCTTAGAACTGGTAATAACACCAGACTCAAAATGAAGGCTAAAACCACCACTACCCGGGAGATTGTGTAAGAACGGGTTACATAGATTGCGATTATGGTTATCGCAGTAGCAATGAATGAACCACGCCAAAGGCGTTTCGTCTCCTCCCAGACGATGAAACGCTGGGTATATAGACCTTCATAAGCAAAGGCAATAATATAGGCAAAGAGTAAATAGTAGCGTGAGAGCAGAACCCGGAAGGGCAATAGGGGAGCCGGAAAAGGAAAA
>JAOUPE010000347.1 GCA_029880025.1 Caldifarciminota bacterium | reverse complement strand
AAACTCGACCGAAGAGCTTTGGCACTCTCTGGAATGGGGGTCGCATTAGCGGTTAATAAAGTCCGTTCTATTCTGACCGATACTACAGGACAGGGACAAGCCCTGTCTCTACTGCTCAAACAAATTACTCCGCTTACCGCTCCTGGGGTCAAAGGTAAAGTCTATTTTTACCAAGAAACCAAAATGGGCAAGATAGTCATCGGCAGCGAGGAAGATAATGTCTATGAAAGTGATTTTGCTCTAATTATCGATTTGGGTGGAAATGACCGATATCAAGGTCGAACCGGCGGTGCGATTGGTATCCTCTCCCACCCATTTTCAGTTTGTATCGACCTAAATGGGAATGACGTTTATGATGCATCCCCCTCCTCACCTCCCCCCACAGGTGGGGGAGGAAAACAGGTGGGGGGAAAATTATTTAATCTTGGTTCAGCCATATTCGGCTGTGGCATCCTGCTCGATTTAAAGGGTGACGATGTTTATAGAGGATATCATTACTCGCAAGCGGCTGGACTGTTTGGTACCGGAATTCTGGTTGATTATGAAGGTAAAGACTTTTATCAAGCCGGTTATTATGGACAAGGTGCTGGTAATTTCGGATTCGGGATACTGGTTGATGAGAATGGTGATGATGTATATCATAGTTATAATTATTGTCAGGGATTTGCTTCGATATGGGGTTATGGATTGGTTTCGGATTTAGCCGGTAATGATATTTATTATGCTGGCGGTAAGTATATCCATCACCCACTCTTACCTAAAGACTATCGTTCCTTTTCTCAAGGTTTTGCGATTGGCTGGCGACCTGATGCTTCAGGCGGAATTGGATTTCTTTACGATAAATCAGGTAACGACTTCTATAACGGTGATGTGTTTACTCAGGGCTGCAGCTATTGGTATTCGTTAGGAATCCTTTATGATGAATCAGGTCAAGACCATTATTCGGCATCCGAATATGCTCAGGGTGCTGGTATTCATCTTTCGGTCGGAATTTTAATTGACCGGGAAGGCGATGATTATTACTATTCAAGGCTTGGTCCAAGCCAGGGCGAGGGTCATGACTTAGCGGTCGGCATTCTAATTGACCGTAAAGGAAAAGATTATTATTCGGTCAGTGGTGGTCAGGGGATTGGTTTAACCAATTCTTTCGGTTTATTCCTTGATGTCGAAGGTGATGACAGCTATATGACAACTGAATCTAACTTTGGTCAGGGTATCGCTAATTTTGCCAGAGGATTTGGTGGGGCTGGGGTATTTCTCGATTTAGATGGTGCGGATGATTATGTTCAAGGAAGTCCGGGCAAAGACCGCAATTTTTGGACGCAAGGAACCTATGGTTCGGGAATTGATTTAAGAGGTGCAAAAAAACCAGAAGAAAAGAAAGAAGAAGAAGAGGTTGAGCCGGATACGATAAAGCGACCGGTTGAAGAAGTATTTGAAGAAGCATCAATCTGGGAAGTCGGTGAAGCAAAGACTAAGGTGAAGAAGGCAAGAAAAGAACTTATCAATTTAGGAATGGAAGCGATAGAGTATGTGGCAAAAGAGAAGATGGCGACAAAAAGTGGGCTTGAGATGCGCGCAATCGAAGAACTGGCAAAGGAATATCCAGATTCGATAAAACCATTTCTCTATTCGGCTTTGCATGATGAACGACGCTATGCCAGGGCAAATGCAATTTATTTATTGGGAAAGATTAAAGCTAAAGATGGTATTGATTCTTTACTTTTAGCATTGAAAGACAAACGAAACAAACCAAGAGCAATAATTTCGGCATTTGGTGATATTGAGGACCGTCGAATTGTGCCTGATATTCTGCCTTATCTCAAAAATAAGGACGAGCCAACTCGAATTGTTACTGCTTCGACTCTGGCTAAACTGAAAGAACCAAAAAGTGTTCCGGAGTTGATTAAAGCTCTGAATGACCATTATTTTACGGTGCGTTCCGCTGCTGAGCAAGCATTAGTGAGTATTAGTGATTCGGCATTGTCCCCTTTATTAGATTTTGTAGTGACAGGGCTTGTCCCTGTCCACACCAGGGGTAACCTAAAGGTTGCGGTTAGCTTAGGACATGCCTTACGCGCTTGTGCTGAAATCGGTTCAAAACTCGATACGGTAGAAAAGCGTAAAGAAAGAATTCAAGTTCGAAAGATGCTTTTAGGGTATATTGATGACTCAGAACCATATATTCGTGGATTAGCCGTTGAAGGTTTAGGCAAACTAATCGATGAACCGACCCGAATGATATTAGCACAAAAGATGACGGTGGAGACCGATGAATTCGTATTAAACAAATACCGAAGGGCGCTGGAGGAAAAATAGGATTTAACCAAGAAAACACGAAAAAGAATATAAACCATAGATAAACACAGATGAACACAGAGGGACAGTCTACCTAAGGAAGTTGGCGGTTCAAAACTTACAGGGATAATTTTTCTTTCTCAGTCGGGTTTGGAAACCTCTCCTACAGATGTAGGAGAGACTTC
>JAOUPE010000040.1 GCA_029880025.1 Caldifarciminota bacterium | reverse complement strand
ACCTCTATTTTGGATAAAGAAATTGCCAGACTCTTAAAATCAGCCCGTGAAAAAGCCGGTTTATATCAAGAAGAGGTGGCTAAAAGAATTGGTCTTTCTGCCAAATCCGGAAAAGGGTATATCTCCCATTTAGAAAAGGGCTAAGTTAAAAATCCCCCAATCGGAACAATCCTTCTTTATCTTCGAGCCTGCGGTACTTCGTGGACCGCCCAGCACCTATTTTCAAAGGGGTAGCCCCTTTGAATCCCTCTTAATCCGCCTGAGGCGGAAAAATCACTGAAAGCACTGACTACCTGAGGTAGTGCTGGATGTGCTTCAAGCACTTCGGTGCGTTTCAGTGTTAAATCTCCTTTCCAATTTTTCATCACCTACCTGAAAATAAGTGCTGGGTTTTTCTCTGTGTCTCGGAGGTAGCCGCAACCTTTAGGTTGCGATTTCCTTCTTTTCGCTCGAATCGAGCGGCTACCTCTCAGTGAACTCAGAGTCTCTGTGGCTATTCCAAATCCAGGGCTAAGAAACCAAGGAAAACTCCATAATTACGGCTGAGGCGGTTCGCCCTTTAGAAAATACCACCTCCCATACAAAATCAAATATAAGATATCAAAAATCAAACAGATATGAGAAATTTTGATTCGATTTTCGAATTGGTTATAAATTATCTCTTAGAGTTGTTATAAAGTGTTTTTTAGCTTAAGAATATTACTTCTCTATTATCACTTTTCTTGAAACCGTCATTTTACCAGAATCTAATCTCAGGATATAAACCCCTGAAGGTAAATCTTTAGTATCAATCATTAGCAATCCGTGTTGAGTTGGATTAGGGTTGGTGTAAATTTTGACCAGTGCACCATAGATATTATAAAGTTTAAAGCTCACTTGCTCAGGTTCGGTTAAATTGTAGCGTATCATCGTAACATTTACTGCTGGGTTAGGAGCAACTGTGAAATTTGTCCTGGGGATTGTCAAATGGTTGGTCATTGTTTCTTGAGCAGTTATATCAGTCATCAGTGCAGTTTGGGTTGGCAGGGAATGTCGATAAAACTCAGGTGTATTCGAACCTTTTGTTGCAAAGAAATAACCATTAAGGACAATTAGAGAACCCCCGCCTTTCACTCGCTTGCCACCGCCAATCGGGATGTCCCAATTCTCATCCATCTGAACCCAGTTGTCAGCTGCAATATCGTATTGCCAGAATTCGTTGGTATTACCGCCTTTGAGCAAATAGAGGTTGTTGTCATAATATACCAGTCCAGCCCCATCTTTTGGTTTCTTCTTCTTGCCTTCTCGGTTTGTGAAATATTTGTAATCGTATTGACGCAACTCGAACCAGGAGTCGGCTTCGACCCTGTATCTGAAAAACGAGCCGTAATATCCTTGCAGCACATAGACATACTCATTCCCATCATAGCAAAGACAAGAACCTTTCTTATAACCGATTCTGGCACTGACACCTATCGGTGGACTACTGACCAGAGTCCAGGTGTCATCAGCAATATCATAGAGATAGAATTCATTGGTCTTAGAACCTTTCATTGCAAAGATGTAATCGTTACCGTCTTTAGTAACTGCTACCAATCCTGAAACGTCTTTAGGTTTTTTGACGGCTTGGGGTATATTGGTAAGTTTATGCCAGCCGATGGCGTAATTTTGACTGGCATAGGCTTGATATTTCCAGAATCCGGCTCGATTATTGCCGCGCAAAACATATACAGCATCTTCATAACTTGTCATCGCTGCGCCGCCTTTTGGCTTCTTGCCATCACCGGTTTCTTTAGTTCCGATGGGTATGGTTTCGCCAACCGTCCAGGTTCCGACACCAGCATTTGGTGTATAGATATGAAAGTCCTGGGTATTGGAGGCTTTCAGGAAGTAAATTTTGCCCTGGCGTCCAGCCATACAGCTACTGGATTTTGGCTTCTTGCCCGAAGGCTCGGTCAGAATATCTACCATTCGTTCCCATTTGTTCGGAGGAGAAGAGGAAGCTCGCACAAAAACCCAATCCAGGACTGTATCATTTTGAGGGTTCAGGTCATTATGCAGTTTAGTATAAGCAGTGATTTGATGCTGCCCAGTATTTGCCAACCATGGTGCAAATTCTACCGTATCAAATTGCTGAGGAGCGAGTTTTGAAAAGACATGTTCATTGTTATAGGTGGTGCCGATATGTAGCCAGACTGAAAGATTTACCACCGGCGTCATCTGGTAGTTCCTGACGATAATTTTTGGAATTATGCTATCACCATAATTGACCGTATCGGGTGGACTGATAATTTCGGTTGCACCAAAATCAACCGGTAATAAATTAAGGTCTGCCATTGCTCTGGCAAGGATTTGATAATTGCTCTGGTTTTGATTAACGATACCGGTCAAAAGCAGGTAGCCTCGAGGAATCGAAACACTCGGAATATTTGTTTCGCTTCGGATATAGACAGTAATCGATTCGGTTTCAGCAAAATTGTATACCCAATAAGCGGTATTAGATTGGAAGGTTCCAAAGGTTTTGAAACGAACCGTATCAAGTTTGACCAATGAACCTTCAAGCGATTCAGCAATCTGAGGAATTTTGATAAGAGTTGTGCAAGGCAGCGGTCTGCCTGAAACAATTTGCTGGACCCTACCGCCGCTATCATAAAAAACATTGATTACGGTCTGGTTAAGAAATTCAACAACCCGTCCCAGAACTTCAATGCTATCGCCGATTACCAGATTAGGGAATGTATCGTTGAATTCTGGACGGCGGATATGGATGCCGCGCCAGGCACTACCAGGTTCCTCTTCGATGTTAAAATATCTTCCAAATACACCGGTTACGATTCCTTTAGTATGAACAAATTTGTCATTGTCTGGAGAAGTATCAGACGGTCCAGTAGTATATTGAATTTGGTAAATACCGTGTTCACAGGCAACTTGATAGGTGAAGATTGGGCTTTGGGTCTCTCCGCCCTTATTGTTTTTTGCTTTAACAAAATAATAGATAGAGGTTCCGGTATCTTGAGCTGGGATCGCATAATAGTAAAATGAATCAACATTGCAATGCGCAATCGGTTGCCAATAGGCTGGGTCATTTATTGCATAATAAAGACTATCCGCAATTATGGTTAAAGTATCAAGAATTTTCGCTTTAACGGTTACGGTTTCATTGAATAAGGGAATGATTGGATTATGCGAGACATTGATTATTATTGGTCCAGGTGGCAGTCGCTGTTCGGCTTCGTAAAGGATTGTGTTTCGGGCAAAAGCGATTTCTTGGTTGTGACTACGGTATTTATTAATATCACCAACTGCTAATCCGGAAAACTGTACCATAGGGAAATTTGCGACAATTTGATTTGACCAATTTGAACCACTACCATATATAACTCGAACTATGGTTCGTGTCCCGCTCGATACACTGACTACCTCTTTGCCTGGGTTTTCGTCTAAGACATCCCCGATTGCTGTGTTTTGACATGGTTCAGCCAATGCTGGGTGATAAATTCTCCTTATTGACCAAGAAGTATCTGAACCATAAAGTTCAATCACTGAACCATAAGTGGAAGTTCTTGAACTATTACCAAAAACAATCTCCGGTCCTGGATTTATGGAGTCAAATTCGCCAATCGAAGGGTTGAAAAAACGACAGAACGAATTATCGTGCATAACATAACTTTCCCAAGCCGAACCTGACCATCTGATTCGCACTGCCTTGCCAAGATAAGTAACGGCAACTATCTCATTTCCGGGAAAAGAATCATCAAAATCACCAATCGCTACTCCCTGGCATAAACTGCCATCGCCTGACCAGATTCGATTAGTTAGCCAGGAACCACCTGTCCAATAACTTCTGAAAACATCATTGTGGCAGGCAAAAATTATATCGGTGACGCCATTGTTATCCGCATCACCAATCGCTATGTCACAAACCTCTCCAACTTGAGAATCAATTTGAATTACGTTCCAAGTATTACTAAGCCATTTTACTCGTCTTAAGGTTCCACGCTCCTGACCAAAGACAACCTCATTCACTGCATCGCCGTCAATATCACCAATCGCAACACTCATAATCCCATTGTCACTAATTCCAGAAAACGGAATCTCAACGCGCCATCCCATTGGTGGCATACTTGAAGTATCGGTAAGGATTATTGCATTTTCCGCCGCCGTTGACTGACCAGTGGCAATTCGAAAGGTGTCATCAGTAATTCCTTTCAGATGATTGCCAATTGCAATCTTTTGCAATCTCCCCGAGCCAGAAAAGAGAAAAGTGGTATCCCAATCCGCCAGTAAAGGTAAAATTGGATTTTGTGCTGCTGATGAATTTATCATAGAAAACATTAAAACCAATATTAAACAAACCGCTGTTTTATCATGAATTTTAAATATTGCCTTCTTCATCTTAACTCCTTTTTTTCGAATTTTTACACGGGCAGTAATTTACTAATAAATGAACTGAAGTCAAGAGTTTTTATCTACTGAATTTTTAAAAAGAAAAGCCCGCACTCTTTAAAGTGCGGGCTCTTAAGTTTTTTAGTGTTACTTTTGAATCAGAACTTTTCCGACGAATTGCTGATTACCGCTTACAACCTTCATTACATAAATACCGGCTGAGAGCTCGGTCGCATCAACTGTAATTATACCGGATCCGTTCTGGGTCTGACCGGTCTTTTCGAAAACCAATTCGCCTAAGACGTTATAGAGTCTGAGTCTCACCGAACCATTCCTCTTTACGTTATATTTGAGAGCAAATCTACCGGAATTAGGATTCGGGGTCACTTTGAATTTAGTCAGGTTAAGCTCTGGTTGGTCACTTTCCATATTACCGGATGGACTTGCTGAACTCGGTGGTTCGGCAAAAATCATTTTTAGACTTGGGTCATATACCCAAAATTCAAATGTCTTATTTCCTTTTAATGCGTATATCCTGCCGTTATTCGGTGCATAGCAGAGATTGCCACCATATTTAACTTTTCGATAACTCGGTCCCAATGGTATTGGTTCGGTCTGTTCCCACCAATCCTCATCGGTATGATAAATCCAGAATTCAAGAGTATTATTGCCTTTAAATGCGTATATATGCCCGGATTCGTCAGCCGCCAAAGCCGCACCGTGTTTAACTTTCTTTACCCCGGAGAAGCCGATGATTGGCAGGTCGGCTTTGACTGTCCACACATCAGTTGCAATATCATATTCATAGAACTCGTTGTAGTAACCCTTGAGAACATAGATTTTGTTATTGATTCTATCATAGGTCATGCAGCTACCATACCTTGGTGCTTTATTTCTCGGTCCAGGCGGAACCGGACTTCTTGGAATCCAGGTATTAGTACCGACCGAATAGGCATAGAATTCCGGAGTTTTGCTTCCTTTCAAGCAGTAAACATATTCGTCACCACCATAAGTCACATAAACTATATCTGAACCACCCTTTATCCGTCTTGCACCTGGTGGCACATCTATCATCATGAGCCAGGTATCAGATACCGCAGTGTAAGTATATGCCCAGAATTCTAAAGTGTTTGACCCTTTTATAGCGTAGATTGTGTTACGACCATCATAACACAGAGCCGCGCCTCGTTTTACTCGTTTTCTTCGATAAGGCGAATAAGGCATTGTATCTTTAGGCTTCCAGGCATCGAGGTTAATATCATAGGAATAGAATTCATTAGTATTAGCACCTTTTAAGGCAAAGATTTGGTCATTCCCACCATAGGTTATACTGCCACCATGTTTTACCGCACGCGCACGCGGTCCGTATGGCACATCAGCTCTTTGCGCCCATTTTGGTAAAATGACCGAATCAATCCGAACCGAGCCGATGGCTGTATCATTAGCCGGGTTAGCATCTCCAAGTAAGGCAGTGTAACTTACAAGGTCGTAACTTCCGAAATTGACCGAATCGGCGAACCAAATTGGGAAATCAAGAATTTGTTCTCGCCAACCGGGTAAATTCGAACAATAAACCGAATCGAAATAAACCAGAGTTCCAGTCGCAACCTCGGTGATACTGAACCAGGACCAGAACGATTCAGTGACACTTGAATAATTCTTTACCATGGTGCGTGGTTGAATTGCACCCCTTAATGTTTGACGACCTGGATAAACAATTCTTGTTACACCAACATCTCTTTCCGCCACATTGAAGATAAGGGATAGCGTATCATTAGTTGGCATCATGTCCCCGGCTAAGCTAAGCGAACAACGCGCAGTATAAATGCCGGCTGTTGCATCCCAATCCAGGAAGCTAATATCCTGACTAGTATCCGGAGCCAGTCTATCCACATAGAACGAATCTATATAAACGGTTGCCGTGTCATCAAGAATCATGAAGTAAGTATAGAAACTGGCAGAGTCCCCACCATTGTTACAGACTCGGGCTTGAGGCGTAATTCTGCCCGGTGGAATTACCGAAACCGGATAAAG
Organism: Caldifarciminota bacterium; assembly: GCA_029880025.1. Classification (GTDB taxonomy): domain Bacteria; phylum Hydrothermota; class Tepidihabitantia; order Tepidihabitantales; family JAOUPE01; genus JAOUPE01. Next base: position 3,198 of record JAOUPE010000040.1, on the reverse strand, counting down.
AATCGAGTCAATTGCAGCATCCTTCACTCTTACTCTCACCGAACCAGTATCCTGGTTATTTACATCATTGATATCATTAGCAATCACGGTTGTGCATTGGACCGGATAGATTCCTTCCGGCTGGGCTACGATCCAGTTGTCAAAAGTGACTATTGAATCTTCACCCGACGCTAAGGTCACGGATAAACTATCGTTATAGAAGGTGCCGATACGGAATATTGCAAGGAAGGTTTTAATCGATGTCCCGAAATTGGTAACTGAGGCTTGAACCGTAGCGGTCGAACTCGAATCGATTGTGCCGAGTGGCGAGATTATCGAATCAACACTGATATCACAGCGCTGAATCCAGAATTGACTGGTGCGTCGGTCATTAGCCGGATTCATATCCAAAGCATATGCCGTAGTGCAACTCGTGGTGTATGCGCCAACTGGTCCAATTGTCCAGGCATTGAAATCAATTGTTAGCGGCTGACCAGCGGGCAGGTTTCTGACCATTTGGAAATCAGTCCAAGTCACTGGTCCATTAATCGTAAAGTAAACCGGGAAACTATCAATAACCATATTGCCGAGATTGCGCACTGTGGCTTGTGGTATGATTGTGCCGGCGACCGAATCATTATTACCGATTGGTCTTAAAATCGAAACCGTCGCCGCATCCCGGACCAAAACCTGCATGGTTCGGGTTCGACGGTCATCGGTTGAGTCGATATCGCCAACTAAGGCGGTACTGCACCGGACCATATGTGAACCGCGTTGAATCGCCAGCCAATCATCAAAGCTCAGCGTTATCGAGTCACCGGGATTTAAATTAGTCACCGGTTGCGTATCCACATAGAAAGTACTGATTGTTGTGATGACTGGAAAGTCAGCACTTACGGTCCCGAAGTTTTTGACCCGAGCCGAAATTGAAACCGTGGTTCCTGAATCAACGCTTGGTCCAGCCGGATTCAGAATCAATGCGGTAACACCAACATTACCACCAGCTCCGCGAACCCTAAATACGCTGTCACGAAAATTGTTATTTGGATTCAAATCACCGACCAAGCCAGTAGTGCAGCGGGTCGTGTAGTTGCCAAGTGGTCCAACTGTCCAAGCCACGAAATTAATCGTATCGGTTTGTCCTGGACCGAGATTGACCGTTTGGGTATCAGCCCAGTTAGTCGGACCGCTAATCTGGAATATTGTCGGAAAATTAACCGCAACTGAAGCATAGTTCCTTATGCTCGCCTGCGGGATTAGGGTTCCGACTGAAGAATCAATAACACCGACCGGGTAAATAATTGCAATAACTCCAACGTCATAATCAACCACTTCGACCGTATCGATTTGCAGATTATTGACCGGGATTGAATCGCCTGCCAAATCGGTTGAACATCTCACCTGATAAATGCCAACCGGACTTGCGGTCCAGGGCGGAGCAAAATTGACCGTGTCGGTTTGTCCTGGATTCATGACTCTTCCGGAATCGGTCCAGGCAGCCGGTGGTGCGGTAAGCACAACTAACGAGACATCCAGGGTTTCGACTTCGGTTCCCAGGTTACTAATTATCGCTCGAGGATTAATTGAAGTATTCAAATTAACTAAGCCGCGCGGGGCAAGAATCTGATTAGCACTGACATCGTGGACAATGATTTCAAATGCACCAGATAGTGTATCATTGGTCGCACCAGTGTCGGAAACAAACGCAGTTGTACATTGCGTCGTATAATTACCGCGCGGTCCGATTGTCCAGGCATTGAAATTAACCGTATCCGCAGTACTTGGCAAAAGATTATTCACGGTTTGCGTGTCAGCGTAATTGACCGGACCGGCAATTCGGAAGATAACCGGGAATGTGGCTGGATTCGAACCATAATTAAAGACCTCGACCGAAGGTATTAAGGTTGTGGTTGAATCAATCACTCCGGTCGGATAAAAGATTGCCGTAACGCCAACATCCTCATCCGATACGATGACCGTATCAATCTGCAGATTATTGGCAGCAATCGAATCATTTGCTAATTCAGTTGAGCATCTGACCTGATATACGCCGACCGGCGCTGCTACCCAGGGCAGAAAGCTTACCGTGTCAATTTCTCCGGGTGTTAAAGTTACCGAGATGGTGCGGGAAGCTGGAGGTACGGTGAGAATAACAAGCGAAACATCAAATGTTTCGGTTTCAGTTCCAAAACTCTGGACAACCGCTTGCGGGGTGACCGGGAGGTTTGCCTGAACCGCACCACGCGGCGCCAGAATCTCGAGTGTAGCAACATCATGAACAATAATCCTAAATGAATCCGATACCGCGTCATTGGCTCGATTGGTATCTGGATTAACTTCTGTAGAACAACGGGTCGTATAATTTCCTCTTGGTCCGACCGTCCAGGCAGCAAAACTGACCGCAATACCAGAACCCCCTGGAAGATTATTTACGGTCTGGGTATTGGTATAAGTAGCTGGTCCAGAAATTCGATAGGTAACCGGGAATGTGGCAGGTAATGAACTGTAATTGTAAACACTGCAGCGCGGCACAATCGTTGCCGTTGAATCGGTTGCACCAACCGGTGCTAAGATTGAAACTACCCCTGCATCATCATCCCATACCGTAACCTGTTCAACCTGAAGGTTATTGCCCGGAATCGAATCGCTCGCTAATGAAGTTGAACACCGGACCGAATGAGTACCGGCTGGAGATGCGATCCACGGTGGTGCGAAATTTATCGTGTTAGTCTGTCCAGGATTAAGAGTTATATTCTGTGTCCAGGAAGCAGGCGGGGTAGTAAGAACAACCAGCGATACATCGAATGTTTCGGATTCAGTTCCGTAGTTACTAAAGATTGCCTGTGGTGTAACCATACTGTTTGCTTGAATAACACCACGTGGCGCAAGAATCTCGAGTGTAGCAACATCATGAACAATAATCCTAAATGAATCAGATACAGCGTCATTGGCTCGATTGGTATCTGGATTAACTTCTGTAGAACAACGGGTCGTATAATTTCCTCTTGGTCCGACCGTCCAGGCAGCAAAACTGACCGCAATACCAGAACCGGCTGGAAGATTATTTACGGTCTGGGTATTATTATAAGTGACTGGTCCAGAAATTCGATAGGTAACCGGGAATGTGGCAGGTAATGAACTGTAATTGTAAACACTGCAGCGCGGCACAATCGTTGCCGTTGAATCGGTTGCACCAACCGGTGCTAAGATTGAAACTAC
>JAOUPE010000039.1 GCA_029880025.1 Caldifarciminota bacterium | reverse complement strand
AAGTAAATTCCGGGGGAAACAAATACCTCAGGTTTGTTTCGAGCTTAATCAAGAGTGTTATGAGGGTATCTATCCAAAGCCGCCGGGGGTGGATAAGGTCACCGGTTTGGTTTCAATAATGCGGGGCTGCAATAATTTTTGTAGTTACTGCATTGTGCCCTATGTACGAGGTCGGGAGCGCTCGAAAAATTATCGAGAGATTTTGAAAGAGGTTGAAATTCTTAGTAATGGTGGAGTTAAAGATATTACTTTAGTCGGACAAAACGTTTTGGCTTATAATAATCAAGGACTGGATTTCTGTGACCTTATAAAATTGGTTGAACAATTTTCTAAGGTCAAAAGAATTCGTTTTATCACTGCCCATCCCAAAGACTTTAATCAAGGAGTAATCAATACTCTGGCTGGTCTAAAAAGATTCGGTCCGGGCATACATTTGCCATTACAATCTGGGTCGAATCGAATTCTGGCACTAATGAATCGCCATTACACTCGAGAGGAATATCTTGAAAAAATCCAACTGGCTCGAAATAGAATTCCCGAAGTTTCTTTCACTACCGATATTATGGTCGGATTTCCTACCGAAACTGAAGAAGATTATTTGAGGACCTTAGATATGGTTAGCCGGATAAGATTCGATTTTGCTTATATGTTTCAATATTCACCACGTCCAATGACCCAAGCCAATTCAATAGAGCCGAAAGTAGATTCCAACTTAGCCCATGACCGTTTGGTGCGCTTGATTGAAAGCCAGAATCAAATAACTAAAGAAAACAGTCAAAAGCTTATCGGTAAAGAGCTCGAGGTTATGGTTGAACAAATTAAAGACAAACAATCCATAGCTCGAACCATGAATAATAAAATTGTAATTATCGATAAACCGGAACCGCTCGGGAAAATATTGATGACCAAAGTTATTGCGATTCGGGGTTGGACACCGATTGTTGAAATTCTAAACTCCGAATCGGTAAAAGAATTGAGTAAGGAGGAATAATGACCATTATCCGAGTTCTCCTGATTTTAATCATCGGGTTTTTACTCGTTTTTCTATCGCTCCAGAATTATAACGAGATGACAAATATTCAAGTTTTTCACAAACAGTATAACAATATTTCTTTATCAGTTGTTATGCTCTACGCCTTCGGATTTGGCCTTTTAACGATTGGTATCTTTGCCGCAATTGACGAGATACGATTGCGGACTCGTTTGCTCCGACAGAAAAAAGAAAAAGATGCCCTGTTCGAAGAATTAAAAGCTTTAAGGAATTTCTCCTTAGGCCTTGAGGAAGAGAAAGAAGAAAAGGAGAAGCGATGATTTTTCTGGTAATAATTCTTATTCTCATCCTGGCGATTGCCATTTATCCGGTAGTCCGGGATGCAATTCGGCGCCGCCGGGTAATTCTGCCGGCATATACGGAAGGCTTGGCTCTCCTGCTGGAAGGCAATAAAGACGGGGCGATTGAGAAATTTAAGCAAGCAGTTCAGAGGGATTCAAATAACATTGATGCTTATCTAAGGCTTGGTGATTTGTATTTTGAAAAAGGTGACATCGAACGGGCGATCCAGATTCACCAAGGATTAACTTTACGTCAGACCTTGGATAAAAAACAAGAAAAAAAGATTTATCAGAGCTTGGGGCACAGTTACCTTAGATTAGCGAGATTTGCCAAGGCGATTTCGATTTTCGAGGAGTTGATTGAGATTGATAGTAAAAACTTAAGCAATTATGAAACCCTACTTATGCTCTACGAAAAAACCGAACGCTGGGAAGAGGCGAGTGCGTTACTAAAGAAACTGGCTAGAATGCAGCGGGATAAGACTCGCATCAGCTGTTATTATGCTCAATTGGGAAGAGCGATTAGCGCCAAAGACCCTGAGCAAGGCATGGAATATTATAGACACGCCTTGCGACTGGATCGGAACTGTGTTCCGGCATTACTCTATCAAGGCGATTACTTCTATGCCCGAGGCGAAACCGAGGCGGCGATTGAAGACTGGAAGGCGATTCTGGAAAATAGTCCTAAATATAATTTTTTGGTTCGAGACCGAATTGAAACGGCATACTATGACCTGGGTAAGTATGAAGAAGTGATTGATGTCTACAAAAAACTAACCGATAAAATTCCGGATGATTTGACACTTTATACCGCCTTAGCTCGAATCTACGAGAAGAAGGAAGACACAAAATCAGCAATCGCCTTATTGACCAAAATCCCGATGTCGGACCAGAAGGAGGTTTTACCCCAATTGAGCCTTGCCCTGCTACAATTGAAAGATGGTTCAAGCCAAAAAGCGGAACAGACCTTAGATAGCCTGATTGAGCAACTTCGAACCGAGTCTTATCATTTTAAATGCGTAAATTGTGGTTATGAGAGTAAAGAGTTAGTCTGGCAATGCCCAGAATGTGGAACCTGGGAAAGCGTTAGAAAATATTAAATAGCTAAAAATCAAATTTAAAATTTGATGGTTAATTTTTGATATGTCTTTGACTCCCCTTTTAGAGCAATACCATCGGATTAAGGAGAAGTATCGGGACACAATACTTCTATTTCAGGTTGGTGATTTTTATGAAATGTTCTATGACGATGCCAAAACCGGTGCCAAAGTGTTAGGTTTAACCTTAACGGCTCGTTCTCACGGTAAACACAATAAGATACCTCTGGCTGGGGTGCCGGTTAAGTCGATCGATACTTATATTAGACGTCTGGTTAGTGCCGGATTCAAGGTTGCAATCTGTGAACAATTAGAGGCGCCAGGTCTGGCAAAAATAATTAAACGAAATGTGATTGAGGTAATTACTCCGGGCACAATAATGCGTCCGACCCTGCTTGAAGACGACAAGAACCAATACCTTTTAGGAATCGCTCCTTATGATAAGCAATACGGTATTGCATTTGCTGACATTTCAACCGGCGAGTTCTACCTGGCTGAACTTAAAGGTGGTTCACTCAATGAAGAGATACAAAAGATCGACCCAAAAGAGATTGTTATTCCTGAATCAGCCACCGCTAATTTTCAATTTTCAACTTCGAGTTATACTAAAACCCGGCTTGACGATTACTACTTCTCTTTTGACTACGCTTACGAGAAATTGAAACGTCACTTCGGTGTGGCAAATCTTGAGGGATTTGGGATTGAAGATAAGAGGTTAGGCATCTCAGCCGCCGGTGCTGTGCTTTACTACTTAGAGGAAACCCAGAAGAACACCCTGCCCCATATCCGTAAGCTTGCGCTTTACACGGCATCGGATTACTTATTACTCGACCGAGCTACCCGCAAAAACTTAGAATTGACCGAACGGTTGCGTGATGAATCTTCGGAAGGAACATTGCTCTGGATACTGGATCGGACCGAGACGCCGTTTGGTAAAAGGCTTTTAAGAAAGTGGTTATTATCACCGTCTTTAGATGTGAAAAAGATCCAAGCCCGGCAACAGGCGGTTGAGGAATTATTCTTAAAGACCGGGTTAACAAAAGATTTGGGGAAAACTTTATCTCAGATTGGTGACCTGGAAAGGATTGGTTCGAGAATCGCCTGTGAACGTTCAAATGCTAAAGACTTGGTTGCGTTAAAGAATTATCTGCAAGTAGTACCAGAAGTCAAAGAGTTATTAGTTAATTCTAATTCCCAATTATTAAAAGAGAGTTATAATCAGATAGGTGATTTTTCCGGAGTTGTTGAACGGATTACTAAAACTTTAGTTGAAGAGCCACCATTCACAATCACTGAGGGTGGTCTAATCCAAACTGGCTTTAATCAGGAATTGGACGAAATTCGTAATCTTGCTCATAATGCAAAGCAATACATCGCGGAACTACAGGAACAGGAGCGGAAAGCCACTGGAATACCGAATCTCAGAGTAGGCTACAATTCGGTGTTTGGTTACTATATCGAAGTGACAAAATCCTATTGGAACTTGGTTCCTAAGAACTATCTGAGAAAGCAGACCCTGGCTAATGTCGAAAGGTTTATTACTCCAGAATTGAAAGAATATGAAACCAAGGTCCTAAATGCTGAAGAAAGAATAAAGACCTTAGAATATGAAATTTTTATTGAGTTGCGTCGGGAGATTGCCCAAGCCGTGCCGAAAATTCTTGAGCTTTCAAAAATTCTGGCGCAGCTCGATGTGTTTTTAAGCTTAGCAATAGTTGCCCGTGAGAATAATTATGTCAAACCAGAAATAAATTCAGGGACTGAAGTTATTCTTAAAGATTCGCGACATCCGGTGGTCGAGAAACTGACCGGTGAACCGTTCATCCCCAATGATTGTTATCTGGATAATGAAACTCGGCAGATTCTCTTAATCACCGGACCGAATATGGCAGGAAAATCGACTTATCTGCGCCAGGTCGCCTTGATTATAATTATGGCGCAGATTGGTTCATTCGTGCCGGTCGCCGAAGCCCGAATCGGTATTGTTGACAAGATTTTTACCAGGATTGGTGCTTCCGACGATTTGTCGCGCGGGGTCTCAACTTTTCTGGCGGAGATGAATGAGACTGCCAATATATTAAACAATGCCACTTCTCGAAGCTTAGTCATCTTAGATGAGGTGGGAAGAGGTACTGCGACCTATGATGGTTTAGCAATCGCCTGGGCAGTGGTTGAATATTTACACGGAAATTCTTCACTCCAAGCCAAGACCCTGTTTGCGACTCACTACCACGAGTTGACCGATATTGCGACTATTTTACCAAGGGTAAAAAATTATAATTTCACCGTTAAAGAATATCAGGATGAGATAATATTTTTGAGAAAATTGGTGGAAGGGAAAAGTGATAGAAGTTATGGCATTGCAGTAGCGAAATTGGCTGGATTACCGAGAGAAGTGATTGACCGTGCCAAAATTGTTTTGGAAGAGTTTGAAAAAGGAGAGGAATTAAGTGTAAAAAGTATTGCCCCGGATAAGACTTCACAAATATCATTATTTTATCCCCAGGCGAACCCGATTTTAGATGAATTGGGTAAAATAGATTTAAATAAGCTCACCCCAATTGAAGCCTTAAATCTTATTGCCGAGTTCCAAAAGAAATTAAAAGGCGCTTGATTACAGCGATGGTGTTGATTTGCTCGATCAGGGCAATCATTTCAGGTCGCCGTAATCAGGGAGAAATTCTTCTTTGAAAGCGAAAATCGAAAATATACCACCGGTGTGGATAAAAATCGGGTTATTATAATTTAATTTCTCTCTTTCGCTAATCATTCCGTAAAACGCCTTGCCGGTATAAACCGGGTCTAAGAGAATACCTTTTAATGCCAACTGCTGGATAATTTCTATTTCTTTCGGATAAGGAATCCCATAACCTGGTCCGATGTAGCCATCGATCAATTTTATATCGTTGTCATCGATTTTAAACTTTCGTTCCAAGATTTTGCTCGCTTCTTCCATGATTTTTTTTATCTTAGCCGTAAAATATTCGACTGTTTCGTCGACCAAGATTCCATACAAAGGGGTCTCGATGCCATTGATATATTTACCCATTAAAAGCCCGGCATAGGTGCCACCTGAGCCTACGGCACAAAAAACCGAATCGATTGCACTCATCTTGATGTATCGTGCCATCTCTTGCATTGCCGCTGAATATCCTAATGCGCCAATTCCATTCGAACCACCGGTTGGAATCAAGTAGGGTTTATATCCTTGTTTACGATATTTTGATGCTAACTCTTGCATGAATTCTTCTTTTCTTTTGTCGTATTCGGCTTTAGGGAGAAAATGGATTTCAGCGCCAAAAAGGTAATCAAGCAAAAGATTGCCTTCCAGGATTTTGGGCGGTTCGCCACAAAGAACCGCGACCGCTTTAATACCCATCAAAGCGCAGGTGAACATCGTGGTTCGGATGTGATTGGATTGAATTGGGCCGGCGGTTATTATGCAATCGCACTTCTTATTCTTGGCATCGGCTAAAAGGTATTCCAGTTTTCTTATTTTATTGCCTGAATTCAAAAGACCAGTCAGGTCATCACGTTTAATATGAATCTTTATTCCGGGTATTACTTCAGAAACAACATTTATTGGGGTTGGCTTTTGTGCTAAGTTTAGGGGTTCAATCATTGCCCTGATTATAAACCATTTTCGTAATCTGTCAAAGAAGTGTTTTGAGACCGAAATGCTCGCAGTATTTTCACCAGCTTCAACAAAACGCTTGACATTCAAAAGTTTTTATCTATACTATAATTAAGTAGATACAAGATGTGAGAAAGGGAAGGACACATGAAAAAGTTTAAATTATTATTATTTTTTATCTTCCATTGTGCTATATTCTGCATTGTGCCTACTGATTTATCGGCTCAATGGTTGGAAACTACAATCTATGTTCCAGATTCGCTAAGCGGCATCACTCGTCCGCAAGCCTTTACCTATAATACAACCAATAATAAAATCTATGTCGGAGGTAAAGAGGGTGATTGTGTGATAGTGATTGATGGGCAGACCAACGAAAAAGTCGCAAAGATACCGGCGGGTAGAAATATTAAAGCACTAACCTGGAATTCAAATAATAATAAAATCTATTCGGCTAATCATGCCGATGGTTCGGTAACGGTAATCGATGGCGAAACCGATTCGGTAATTACGTCAATCCCAATTGGATTACGCCCGTTCGCTTTAGTCTATAATCCGACCAATAATAAGATTTATTCGGCAAAGGATGCAAGCGGTTCGGTAGCGGTGATTGATGGGATAACCGATTCGGTAATTGCAACTGTCCCGGTTGGAAATAGTCCTCGTGCTTTAACTTATAATCCGACCAATAATAAAATCTATGCGGCTAATTATTGGGATAATACGGTAGCGGTGATTGATGGAGTAACCGATTCGGTGATTGCAACAGTCCTGGTTGGACTGCATCCTTATTTTTTAACCTGTAATCCGACCAATAATAAGGTTTATTGCGCTAATTATGATAGTAATAATGTTTCGGTAATCGATGGAATAACTCACCAGGTGATTACTAATATCTTGGTAGGAAATGAACCCTGCGCGTTAGTTTATAATCCAGCCAATAATAAAATCTACTCGGCTAATCGTGGAAGTAATGATGTGACGGTGATTGATGGCGTGACCGATTCGATAATTACAACAATTCCGGTAGGAAGTTGGCCCCTGGCTTTAGTTTATAATTTTACCAATAATAAAATCTATGCGGCTAATGCTGCCAGCGATAGTGTTACGATAATTGATGGAGCTTCGAATATGGTGATTAGCTCGCTTCATTCCGGCGACTGGCCTTGTGCTTTTGTCTATAATGCCACGACCAATAATATCTACTGTGCTAATGATAATAGCAGCAATGTAACCGTGATTCAGGGGGCAGCCGATTCCGTTTTAACAAAATTACAGGTTGGCAGTTATCCAGCCGATGTAGAATATAATCCGACTTCCAACAAGGTCTATTCGGCAAATCGGGGAAATGATAATGTAACCGTAATTGACGGGATAACTAATTCGGTTATTACCACAATCCCGGCAGGAAGTAATCCAGTAAATTTAGTTTATAATCTAACCAATAACAAGGTCTATTGCTCTAATTTTAATAGTAGAAATGTTACGGTAATTGACGGTGCAAGCAATTCAGTGATTGCCACATTACCAGCCGGATTTAACCCTAGTGCTCTGGTCTGGAATTCTACCGACAACAAGGTTTACTGTGCTAATCTGAGTGATTATGACATTACGGTGATTAATGGTGCAACCGACTCGGTGATTACCACAATAAATGTTGGAGGTTGGCCTTCGGCACTGGTTTGGAATTCTACCAGCAACAAGTTATATTGCGCGAATCAGGGCACGGATAATGTGACGGTAATTAATGGTGCAACCGACTCAGTGATTACCACGATACTGGTTGGCGACCGTCCTCATGCTCTTTGCTGGAATTCAATTAATAATAAGGTCTATTGTGGGAATTTTTGGACGAGGAGTGTCACCGTAATTGATGGAACAACTGACTCGGTGATTACCACGATACCGGTTGGGAGCCGACCTTTTACTCTATTTTGGAATTCAATCAACAATAAGGTCTATTGCACAATGGAGTATAACGATAATGTGACAGTGATTGATGGCGTGACCGATTCGATAATTACTTCAATTCCAGCCGGAGACCAACCCTTTGCACTGACTTATATTCCGACCTATAATAAATGCTATTGTGCAAATTTGTATAGCGCGGATGTTACCGTGATTGATGGTACAAACAATTCGGTGCTTACGACAATTGGAGTTGGAAGGGAACCAAGGGCTTTTGCTTATAACCCTGCCCAGGACCGAATCTACGTGGCAAATTCCGAAGGGTCCAGTATATCGGTGATTCGAGACGAGTTTGTCGGAATCGAAGGACACTCGACGCTTGACGCTGAACGCTTTATGCCGGAAATTTATCCGAATCCGGCAAGGTCCGTTATTCGTGTTCGTAGTCCGTGGTCTGATAAAGCGATTAAAATCTTTGATGTGTCGGGAAAGTTGATAAGAGAGATTACCTTGTCTGACTTTCAGCCGACTCGCAATGATACTGAGGCAAAAATATCTCTGAAAGGAATAAATCCGGGTATCTACTTCTTACAATTCGGAAAGACAATTAAAAAATTCCTCGTCGTCCGATAAGGGGAGCGACCCTCTAAATTACTGACTTTTTTGTCTTATTGGTCGTCTTCTATATCGGGACAGGGAAGTCCCTCCTACACCGAAGATTGTAGGGACTAGGAGAAATCGCCCTGGTTTCTCAGGGAAGTCCCTCCTATTACAGAAAAAATAAGGGACATTTTAGCACATAACTTTACTCCCTAAACCGACCCGATAGCCTACCACTAAGTTTGCCCCTTAGGCTACCCTCAAACCTACTCCGTAGCCAACCCCCAAGCCAGCTTCCTAACCCACCCCTTAGCCAATCCCCTATGCTACCACCTAACCCACCCCTTATGCTATCCATTAGCCAACCCCCAAACCTACTCCCCAAGCTACCGGTAAGGCTACTGAGTAGGCTAGCCCGGAGGCTACCCCCTAAGCAGTTCCCTATACCGTATAGGGACTAGCTTAGGGCTAGGAGGGGGCTAGCCCCCTCCGGCTTGTCAAGAGAAATTTTCAGCCGTAAAATCAATGGGTTAGATAAAAGATTAATAAAATTAAGGTTTTTGCGGAAAAATATTAAAAAAATTAATATTCTATTTAAGAGCTTGAAACCACGAGATTTCACAGATTTTCACAAGACAGAGGGAAAAAACCAGAGATTAACACAGATAGACTCAGAGATAAGAAATTAACTGAAGAGAGACTGAGATAAAAGAAAAAATGTCGGAGAGGCTTCCAAGCCTCGATTCTTTTAAGTCGGGACAGGGACAAATCGCCCTCGTTTCTCAGGGAAGTCCCTTCTATTACTGAAAAAATAAGGGACATTTTGGGACAACCTTAGATGAGGAGACAGCTACCTAAGTAACTCCCTCGGCGACCTCGTAGAAGACTCCTTGATTGACATCATGGGCTACTTTCTAAAGAAAATTGTTATAATGATTTTTCTTAAAAAAATGCTTGACATGGTCTAAATAATATTTACAATTTCTTAAGGAGCTAATATGTACCTTCCTAATATTGTCATCTCTCTCTCTAGGAATAATTTCGT
>JAOUPE010000346.1 GCA_029880025.1 Caldifarciminota bacterium | reverse complement strand
TAATATCAATCCCGTAAATGCGATATTTTTTATAAAGTTTACCGCCCCACAATAAAATAGGTCGGATGATATCGATATTGTCTTCTAAAATCCAGGAGACTTCGCCCCATTCGATGCCAAGTTTTTTGGCACCTTCAAAGGTTTCATAATAAAGAAGCGCATCAAGCCCCATTTTACGGAATTTGTCTTTGACCCCTAATGCCCAAAGCCTGGCTGATTTAATCTTATCTTTCTCAAGCAGAAATGTTATTATGCCAAATGGAAAGAGCTGACCATTCAATTTTATCAGTATCTCATTATAGTTGGGTAAAGCGATGCTCATTCCAGCCGGTTCGCCATTGATTTCAACAAATGGTATTATCTCGGGTTTGGCTAAAGGTTTTAATAATTTGACCATATCGTCGATTTCTTCATTAGTCAGCGGGGCAAAGTCCCAGTTATTAGACCAGGCATTGTTGTAAATATCTTTAATATTCTTTTTTTCTTCTTCTAATCGGCTGAAATCTATGCTTCTTACCTTTAACCCTGGTTTATTTTTTATCGCTTCGATAACCCTTTTTAACTTATCCGGTGCTGGTTGGTCGGTTCTTATCAAATAGGCAAACAAGTCCTTGTCCTTTTGCATGCCATATTTCTCAACAAATTCTATATAGTATTTGGGATTGTAGGTCATTTTAATCATGGGCGGAGAATCAAAACCTTCAATCAAAAGACCGCATTCGTCATAAAGGGCTGGATTGGATGGTCCAGCCATCCGCACCATCCCTTTTTCTTTTAACCAATTTCTTGCCGTATCAAGCAGAGCATTGGCAATTTCGAAATTATTTTCAACTTCAAAGAAGCCAAAATAACCGATTTTTCTTTTATGGTATTCGATATAGTTGTAATCAATAATCGCGGCAATCCTACCAAAAATGTGTCGACCTTCGCGAGCAAGGAACAGTTCCCTTGCCGCATGCTTGAAGAACGGATTTTTGCCTGGATTTAAGGTTCGTTTCACATCACTTAATAAGGGCGGGACATAATTAGGGTTTTTTTTGTATAGCTTCAGCGGTAATTTTACAAATGAATCTAATTGCCTTTCGTTTTCAACCCTTTTTATTTCGATATTCATAACTTAATGGATTATAGCGATAAAGAGATAAAATTACAACAATAAAGGAATTTTCAAATGTATCGTCAAAATCGGTATATTTCTTCGTAATAATTTTTCCTAAATTAGGAATTTACCATCCTGGTAAATCAATGCGCCATCCGCATAGATTTCGCTGCCTTTTCTTAAATCGCAAACCATATCCCAATGGATGCCGGATTTATTTTTGCCGCCGGCTTCAGGTAATGTGGCGCCTAGCGCGATATGGATTGTACCGCCAATCTTTTCATCGAATAAGATATGCTTGATGAATTTCTGGATGCCATAATTGTTGCCAAATGAAAACTCGCCAACATATTTTGCCCCCTGGTCGGTATTAAGCATTGAATTCAGGTATTCTTCGCCTTTGGTTGCTTTGGCTTCGGTTACTTTGCCATTAACAAATTTTAAACGCACATCTTCCACTTCTTTACCTTGATAGACTGCTGGGAAAGAATAACGGATATGCCCCTCAACCGATTCTTCGACCGGGCAGGTGAAGATTTCGCCATCCGGGAAATTCATATGCCCATCACAATTTATCCATTTTCTGCCGTCAACCTTAAAGGTCAAATCGGTATCGAGTGCTTTTACCCGGAACTGTTTTCGCTTGCTTAACTCTTTAATAAAATTTGCTTGCTGGTTGGATAGTTTCTGCCATTCTTTAATTGGATCCGACTTATCCAAAAGGCAACCGTTGAAAACAAAATCTTCGAATTCAGTCAAAGATAGCTCAGCATCCTGGGCATTGGCTTGGGTCGGATACAAGGTCCCACACCATCTTAGTTCACGTTTTGCAATGCGTTCCAACCTTCGATTGAATAAATCTTTTCTTGCTCCCAAATAAACCGCAACTTTTTTTGATTCAACATTGGTTAGATATTTAGTGTTCCAATCACCCCATAAGGTTAGATTGGCATTAAGTTTTTCATATGATATCCGGTCAATCTCTGAAACAAACTTGAGTTGTTCATCCGAGGCATTTTTATAGAATATCTCCAGCAGACCTTCAAACGAAATATTGGTGTACGGATTAGCTCCCATGAGCAAGGCTTCTTTATAGACCGCTTTAATCAATGGTTCGGTAAGATAACCGCCATCGATTCGAAACAAATCACCTTTTTTCAATTCCAATGAATAACGGGTAAGCACTTTTGCCATCTTTTCAATTCTCGGGTCAGTCATTATTTCCTTCTTAAAACGATGCTAAACGTCCGACGCTTGACGCTAAACGCCAGAAGTTAAAGTTAATGACAGGATTCTCTTGCATAAGGCATATTGCGTATAGCGTTAAGGTAGATTAAATAAGGAATTTACCATTTTCATATATCAATTTCTTATCGGCGAAGACTCGACCTTGGTGCATAT
>JAOUPE010000345.1 GCA_029880025.1 Caldifarciminota bacterium | reverse complement strand
CCATTGGTTATAATAGAGCGAATCGTTAGGGATATAATCTAATTGATAAACCGAATTCGGGTCAGCATGTTCAATTGCCGGACAATTTCGGTAAGCATTGACTAAATCGACCATTCTTGTCGCTTCAGGAAATGTGAACAGATAGATAAGGTCGATGCCAAAACGTTTTGCATTCTCATTGGGATTAGGGTTGGGATAAGCCTGATGAATCTTTTCCAGCTGATAGTTCTTATTCAATTCATCTACCGCGGCAATTCCGGTAAGGAGAAAACCATCTCGGTATTCGACATTGATTAAGCCGCGATACTCGGGTTTGAATTGAACGATTAGATGACCCGCCACATAAGGGTCAGGAAATTCAGGGGATTCGACGATGGGCAGTGCCAGACCAATGGCTAAAATTGAAAATAGAAATATACTGATTCGTTTCATTTCATGCCTCCTGGTTTATATTTTGTTCTAATTTTGAATAAGATATTCTGCACTTTTTATAATATTACTATTTTTTTTCGACATTGTCAATGACTTGACTCCCCACATTCACCGGAAAGATATTTAGCTGATTTTTAATAATTAATCTTCATCAGGAAAAGTTGTTGCCAAGGAGTTAGCGGGCTGCGGTTTAGCGATTATTTAGAGGTTCGCTATATTTTAGGCAACTTCTTTTTATTTTCCTTCGCTTGCCAACAATTTCATCAAATCATTTTGTTTGATTTCGTGGGATTTTACCAGAATTGAGGCTCGGGCGATTAGGTTCTCCAGCTCTCTTACATTACCTTTCCAGGGCAAATTCTTGAGAAAATCGATAGCCGGTGGGGTCAAAATCTTTTTCGGGACACCGTCCTCAGCACAATATTTATCGAGAAAGTAATCAGCCAGGACTAAAATGTCATCTTTTCTCTCTCTTAACGGCGGAACAAAAATACTCATTACGTTCAACCGATAATAAAGGTCGGCACGAAAATTCCTTTTTTCAATCTCCTCGAGTAAATTCTTATTGGTAGCGGCAATTATCCGGACATTTACCTTAATTGTTTCGGTACTACCCAATCGTTCGAATTCTCCTTCTTGCAAGAATCGTAAAAGCTTTGCCTGAGCCGAAGGGCTTAAATCACCGATTTCATCTAAGAACAGAGTTGCTTTATCGGCAATTTCTAATTTCCCTTTTTTCTGGGCTACCGCACCAGTGAATGCGCCTTTTTCATAACCAAACAGTTCACTCTCAATTAAATTCTCTGGTATTGCGGCACAGTTAATTTTAATAAATGGTTCGTCATTGCGATTACTCTTATTATGGATTGCCCTTGCCACCAGTTCTTTGCCGACCCCGCTTTCGCCCGTGATTAAAACTGTTACATCGGACCTGGCGATTTCTTCAATGAGATTGAAAATCTTTATAATCGGTTCGGAAACGCCAATCATTTGATATTTCTTAAGTGCTTCTTCCTTAAGCAAAGCCAGCTCTCTTTGCAGTTTCTCTTTCTCCAGGGCATTTCTTATGGTTAAAAGCATCGTCTCCTGGTCCACTGGTTTAACCAGCCAATCGTAAGCACCAATCTTGGTGGCAAGCACCGCATGTTTTATCGTGCCGTATTTAGAAATCATTATGACCGGCAAATCAGGTTTCTCTTTAATTATTTCCTTTAATACTTCTATACCATTTAGGTCGGGTAAAACAAGGTCGAGTAAAACAAGATTAAAGACATTATCTTTAATTTTTTCGATGCCGTCGTAGCCGTTCTCAGATTCGATTACTTCAAAATTCTCGGATAAGAGGATTTGAGCAATCGCCTTTCTATCTTTTTCCTCATCGTCAATTACAAGGATTTTCCCTTTTGATTTAGTTTTCATGATATTTCAAATATATCCCAGCATCAAATTCTAACCCGGTATCAGACATTGTCAATAATTTATCAAGAGAGTTCGGAAAAACCTTACAAGGGTAGAAAAACCTAAGCACGAAATAATGAAAACACGAAAAAGAAGGAGAAATAACCACAGAGAACACTGAATTCACAGAAGAATTTAACCGCAGAGATAGCAGAGTCTGCCAAGAGAAAAATAATTAACCGCAGAGATATTAGATAAATCAGAGGTTTAATTTTGTCATTGGAATTTAGATAATATTCGGAATTTGGTGTTTGAAATTTGAAATTAGAAATTGCTACAGATGGGTATCGCCTGGGGTTTCACCTCCTAAGCTGTGCCCCAACGATTCGTTTTGTCTCTTCTTTAAAGAAATTCTTAATCGAATGCCAACGTATCTTTACTAAAACCTTAGGCATTGGGTCTGGTTCAGCATCAACAAAATAAGCCAAACTTTTTAAGATATGTCCAGAATTATATCCAGTGCCTCGATATTTTCGGTCAAAGTCCCTTAAAAGTTTTTCCAAAGGACAATATTTCTGGCAGATGAAATATAAATCTATGAAGTCCCTTTTTCTACCGCGTGAAGCAATCGCATCAATCTTCATACAGCCAATGTCAGATAAGCCGGCAACTT
>JAOUPE010000343.1 GCA_029880025.1 Caldifarciminota bacterium | reverse complement strand
GCTAATGTGTAGTATCTCATATTTATCTCCTTCACTTACGGGTTGGAGGCTTTACAGCCGGTGTTGTTTTAGTCTTGGTAGTTGGTGTACTCTTTTTATGAAAATCTGCCATGTGTTTCGTGTAGTCGGCGGTCATCTGTTCAACCTTAGTATTCATCTCCATAACCTTGCCCTCAAGTGTCTTGATTTGTTCAGCCATTTTATCCATTTCAGCCTTGGTCTCGGCTGGTTGCTGACAGCTCAGGACTAGTGCGATTGCAGCTATCAGAAATAGTGCTGCAAATGTTCTCATTTGTACCTCCTTTCTCAGCGTTAAACGCTTTAGAATTTTCGCCGCTTTTTTTCGGCGAAATTCTAAAGCTACGCTGAAATTGCAAATTATATTTTAACTGAGCTTCAGATATATTCACTTGTGGGATTAATGATAAGCCTTCAGGTCTTAATGTCAAGTATTTTTTCTGCAATCTTTGTTTGAGCTGTAAACCGGATAATCGGCGTCCAGCTTCAAGAATTTGGGTTGCCAGAACCGATTTTGATAAGTGGCGCTCAAGACTTGGCTGAAAACTAACGATTAAGGCTAAAAGTAACCAGACAAAAACCAAACCATTAATCAATCCGAAAATTCCGCCTAATAACCGGTCAAGCCATCCAAGCATCACTAAATTCATAATCTTTCTTAAGAGATATCCGAGCAGGACAAGAATGAAGAAGAAGACCAAAAACACTAAGATGAAACCAACGACTTGTGCCTGATATTGTGAATGAAAGATACGACCAAAGAGTTTCTCAAGAACAAAATACTTTTGGGAAGCCATCCAGAAGCCGATGACGATTCCTAATGTCACCGCCAGCCAACGAATAAAACCCTGGCGCAAACCAAAAATGACAAAAATAGCTATGACCACGATGATAACTAAGTTCACAACCATTGTTAATTCAGAATATACAAATTTAATTATCTGTCAATAATTAACCGGCAGGCAGCCGCAGGCTTAAGCCTGCATTTCAAGAATATTCGCAACCTAAAGGTTGCGGCTACCATTATCGATACGATATTATTATTTAGATTTGGAATCAAATGAAATACCGAAAACCGTTTGTCGTTGGACGTTAACCGATAGGCATATCGTCTTACGTTTAACGGTAGACGGCTAATCCGGTGTCACTCAGTGTTTAATTCTTTGCTATTCGGTGTTTTCAGTGTTTAATATTCATTTGAACCTGGAATTCTGGTCATCTTTAAAAATAAACCTTCGATTCGATTCTTATTTAAATAATAAAGGAGCGCAATAATTGTAATTAACGTGCCAAAAATTATCCAACCCTGCACACTAAACGTCGACGCCTTAGCCCCGAGTATATTATTAAGAATATTTGAAGGCAATTTACTCACAATCACTAAAACTACATAAAATTCCAATGGGATATTGGTCAGACCAGCTAAGTAATACATAACATCGCCAATCGGATTGGGTATTAAAAGAAACAAAAACAATAAAAATGGTCCTTGTTTTAAGGCATAGCTGTCAAATTTCCTTAATTTTGCTTCAGAGATTAGATACCGCAATAATCTGCGCCCAAACACCCGGGAGATTAGAAACGCAACGATTGAACCAATGATTAAACCAGCCATACAGAGTAAAGTGCCTTTAAAAATTCCAAAGAAATAGCCGCTAAGAAAAGCAACCGGATGTCCAGGAACCGGGGCAACGATGACCTGCACAATTTGTAAGGCAATCATACTAATTGGCGCCCAGAGTTTTGCTTTTAAAACAAAATTTTTAAATTGCTCGCGCCTTCCAATCAAATCTGACAATTTAGGAGTTATCAATTTGCCAGCCCAAACCATAGCCGCAACCAAAACAATAACTATCAGGATTATGATAACTATCGATTTCTTAGACTGAGCCATCTAATAATAGAATAATTACTTTCAGGTATTGAGTCAACGAAATAAACTGAAACACTGAAAACCGTTTACGTTGGACGTTAACCGATACGCATATCGTCTTACATTTAACAGTAGACGGTTAATTCGGCGTCACTCAGTGTTTAATTCTTTGTTTTTCATTGTTTAATTTCATTCTTTAGTGTTTTCAAAGTTTTTCGGCTAATTCGGTGCTCATCCGTGGTTAAAATTCATCTCCTTTTTTTACTGTGAGCCAGCCTCCGAACCAATCCCCCAGGTTGCTTAAGGGTCTACCCCCGAGTCTACTCCCGAACCAACTCCCCAGCCCATTCCCGAACCCGCTCCCCAATCCATCCCCCAACCTGTTCCCCAACCAATCCCCGAATCAGCTTAGGAACCAACCCCTGAACCAACCTCCGAAGCGATTCCCGAGGCTACTCCCGAAGCCACTTAGGAGGTCACCCCCTAGGCGGTACCCCCTCCTTTTGACGAAAATACGATAAGCGATTGACGAAGGACGAGTTAGAAGAAAATTTGGCTTGATTTTTATATGCCTATTAGGCATAATTTTAAAATTACTATAAGGCTATTTTTT
>JAOUPE010000344.1 GCA_029880025.1 Caldifarciminota bacterium | reverse complement strand
TCGAGAAGAGAATACTCGAGAAGATTTCACTTGAACCGCTTTACATTGATAAGATTGCCGAATTGGTCAATCTGGATATTCCATCGTTGCTGACAACCCTTTTGGAATTAGAAATTAATGGTTTAGTGAAACAGTTACCCGGTAAAAGATTTGTAAAAAATTTCTAACCAGCTCATTTAACTTTCGGGTTCGAATATCAGATGACCAAAATTATTCGGTTCATGAAAATCAAACCGGGTAGGGGACCAGCCGCTCATTTCGGTTAGCCGCCATTCTTCACGATTCAGATTAAAGCCCCAAATTTCTCCAGGCATTGGAGTCTTCAGATTCATCGAGCTGAAAGTAATTGCGATTTCGACGGTCCAGCGGTCTTTATACTTAGCAATCGCAACCTGCCAGTCTCCATCCCAGGACCAGGGTCGTAACATTCCGATTTCATCGTATCGTATCTCAGCGATATTTGAGATTATGTGATAATATCTGGTATGGTTATGCTCGGTATCCATAAAAACTTCGATACAGTCATCATACCAGACGAAGCCGTCGCGGAGAAAGGTTTCAATATTAATCAAATCCATTCGTGACTCCATACAGATAAATGCCACATAGAGATTCTGGTTATCATAGAGGGTATAGGCAAAGCTTTGTTCTTTAGCCAATCCCTCTCCAGCGAGCAGTATAAAATCAGTTACACCATATGCTTCACGCCAACCCGGGTCATCCAATATTCCATCAATCATTGGCGGGTTGTAGGTTTTTCGACAGAGCAATTCTGGGACATTATCGTTAGCTAAACATATCTGGAGAGTAATCGGAACGACGAAAAAAAGCATCTTATTTTTAATAATTAAGTTTAAAATTAGATAGGACTTTGTCAAGGCATTACAACAAACCCCCTTGACAGAAAAGATATTGTCTTTAATATTTACTTAATGTCTCATTTCTGGAGGTTTAAATTGAAAGTAGAAAGGAGGTAAGATGAACAAAAGATATGTTCTAATACTTATTAGTATGGTGTTCATCGGTAGTGTCAAAGCACAATTCGAACCGGTATTAATATGTTCTACCAATGTGAGCGATGCCACCGGTCCGAACAACAGTCATAAGATAGCCATGAGACATGAATCGAATGATACGATTCATATTGTGTTTCATTGTAATGATTCGGTAAAGTATGTTCGTAGTTGTAATCGTGGCTTAACCTGGGAAACTCCTCGTAATGTCGCTAAAGGTATCTATCCAGCGATTGATATTGACCAGAGAGGCTATCGCCATGTCGTTTATCAGGTTTATGATACGATTAACTATACCTATGAAGTATATTACTATTGTTTGGATATCCGTTCACCGCCTCGTAATATTAGCGAAACACCGGGCAATTCAATTAATCCTTCCCTGGTGGTTGACCAAAACAATGTTGTTCACATTGTCTGGGCAGACGCTACTCATGGTCCTTATCGTATCTATTACCGCAATTATGATTTTGTTAATCTCAGTGATACTTTTTATGTGAGTCAATATGGTTCGAATGAAGCGATTCATACCCGTCCAGCAATTGGCATCTATGAACCAAATGACCGGATATATGTTGCCTGGCAATGTTACGACCCGTTATGTTATACACATTATTGGATTCATTATCGATATCGAGAAACTACCGCTTGGTCCGACGTAGATGCGCTGGAATCAAACTGGCTTGCCCTGGGGTCTCCGTCTTTAGACTTTTGCCATGGCGAAGATGAACTTTCTGCCTGCTGGCAGGATAGTTCATCCGGGAACATGGAAGCTCATTTTCACGGCGGCAATGGCGGGGGCTATAACACTACAGGCTATTCAACCGCACCGGTGCTTTCGACGATTGGCACGACCTGGAGTTATCTTTTCTGGCAAGATAACGATTACGATATTTTCTATCACTTCTACTATTTTATGAGCGGCTGGTCATCATCCACCTTTAGACAGAGATTTCAAATCGAGGAAGCTATGTTTTATCCAAATTGTACTGGCTGCTATTGTATCTGGACCCAAGGCGATGATTATCCTTATAAGGTTTATTTTTGTGATTTCGGCTTACCGGTTGGAATTAAGCAAAAGACTGGTAACGATTTAGATTTAAGAATCGAACCTAATCCTTCAAACGGTTTAGTTAAATTTTCCTATATTCTGAATTTCGGTAGAGAAGTTAGGATTTCGGTTTATGACATCAGGGGCAAAAAAGTTAAGACGATTACTTCTAACCAGCAAAATCCAATAGAAAATAGCCTGTTTTGGAATGGAACTGATGATTTAGGACGAAAGGTTCCGTCAGGAATCTATCTCTGCAATCTGAAGATTGGAGGCAAGCAAACGACAAAGAAGATTGTGATTAATCGTAACTGATAGGTTTAGCTTCAGAATTATAACCTCAATCCAGCGATAAGAAATCACAAGAAGGACAGGGACTAGCCCTGTCGCTACAAACTTGAAAATCCGATAGAAAAGATTGTGATTAATCGTAACTGATA
>JAOUPE010000342.1 GCA_029880025.1 Caldifarciminota bacterium | reverse complement strand
GCAGGAGCCAGAGAATGTCTTTGTCATAACCATCGATGGTCTAAGAAACGATGAAGGGTTTGAGGCTGAATCACTTTACTTAAGACATATCTGGAATGACTTAAGACCCTTAGGCACAATCAATAAAAAGTTCTGGGATCGGGGCTGGACCGCAACCACTGGTGGTCATACCACGATTCTCTCCGGCGTGTATCAGATTTTACTTAATAATGGTTCCAATGCCCAGGACGTTCGTTCTTTCGACCCTTTGATGTTCGAATATTACCGAAAATATTTTAATGCCCCGGAATCAAGCTGTGGTGTGATTGTGGGCAAATGGGGCAATGTCGGGGCAATAGCTAATTTTGGCTTAGAGCCATCATATAGTGAACCCTATAAGGGTTTTCAGGTTCAAGGAGTTGACGGTAGTGATTCAATCTGCTCTGGTCTGGTGCACCAGGCAATGGATTCACTTCACCCGCGTTTAATGCTGGTGAATTTGGGTGATGTTGACCATTTCGGACATGCGGCTAATCCGGACACGGTTCCAAACTACTATACTGCAATCACGACCGCTGATTCGATTGTTTACGAATTTTGGAAACACATTCAGGCAATTCCTCCTTACACCGATACTTTTTACCAGAACAAAACCGTATTAATTGTCATGAGTGACCATGGTCGACATGATGATGCCCATGGTGGTTGGAAAGGGCACGGCAACTGGGACCATGGTTGCCGCCATATTATATTTCTTGCCTTGGGTCCAGGCATTGGACAAAATCGAGTAATCGAAAATATACCGCGTGACCAGATTGATGTTGTGCCAACGATTGCACAAATTCTCGGGTTTCCGGCACCATTCAGTGAAGGCGAAGTTATGTCCGAGATTTTGGCTGACAACTTTCATCCCCAACCAATAATTTCGCCATCGGAACCGGCATTAAAATTATTTACCAATCTGAGCAATAATCCCGGTTTCTCGCGCGACCCCGACATTGCTTGTGACCGAAATGGCAATGTCTATTGTGTCTGGTCCGACAATTCTCTAGGAAAGTGGACGGTGCTTTTTCGAAAATCGACTGACGGCGGAATAAACTGGCTGCAGGCTCAACCACTCTTCGATTATCCAGAACCAGAGAGTGTTATATGGTATGCTCGGGTTAGTGCTGATGACAGCCTGGCAGTTTGCGCCATGGGCTATGGCAAGCATGCCAACTACATCGATTCCCTTCCGACCGGTCGAATGGACACGACTTTTCTCTGGTATCCGTGGATTGCCAACAGTGGAGACCAGGGTTCAAGCTGGAATACGATTTCGCTGCTCGATTCCAATATGGGTTCCTACTATGCACCAATCAGTGTCAAGAATGGTCGGTTCAGTGTTGCCTGGTATGCCTGCGGTCATTTTGCCACCCAAGTGCCAAGGAACGGTATTCACTTCAATTTTCGCAACTCAAATGATACCTGGCGAACTATTCCGATAAGAGTAAAAGCGGGCAATAATGTTCATATTGCATTGCAGGATGACGGAACCAATTATCACATTGCGGCGACCGCTTTTCGAAATGAAAACTGGAATATTGTTTATTGTCGTTCAACGAACGGTGATTCCTGGAACACGACCTGGGTTGTGGATGACCCTGAAACCGACCCCCAGTATGACTATGATACAGAGCTGTTGGTTGATGACTCAGGGATAGTCCATTTGGTCTGGGCAAGAAAACCAAATGCTGGCGGAGTCTGGCAGATTATGTATGGACACCGCAATCCGGTAACTGCGGTATGGGATACATTCCGCTTAACCAATAGTTCGGCAGGAGCCTGGCAACCCCATATCGCAAACAAAGCTGACACCCTGGTCGTAGCTTGGACCGATTATCAGGACGGCAATTCTGAAATCTATATGTGTCAAAGCACTGACCGAGGAATCACCTGGCTACCTGAAGAACGGATAACTTCCGATGATGCCTTTTCCTGTCATCCAAGAGTAACAATCTTGAATGACAAAATCCTTCTGGTCTGGCAGGATTATCAGGATGGCAACTGGGAAATCTTATTAGAAAGAATTAATACTGGAGTTGGGGTCAAAGAAGTTAGCTCTGATATTCTGACTCGATTATTGATTCCTACGGTGAACTCAGGCAATGTGCCAATAAATTTCTCTCTTGCAGCTTCAGCAAAAGTCGGCATTAAAATCTATGACATTACCGGAAAGTTAATAAAGAAAATAGTTGACAAAAATTTTACCTCAGGTTATCATTGTTTGAGCTGGGATATAAAAAATGAGAGGAAACACAATGTATCTGCCGGTGTATATTATTTCATTCTCTCAATTGATGGCAAACCGACAAGAAGAAAGCTTATTATTTACTAATTTAATTATATTTAACCCCCTTAGAGGGTGAATCAAAAAGGAGGTTCAGATGAACCGTTTTTATATAGTCTCAAAATGTATCGCATTAATATTAGGAGCGAGCCTAATTTTTATAAACTGTAAGAAGAAAACCGAAATTACAGAAGGTGAAT
>JAOUPE010000341.1 GCA_029880025.1 Caldifarciminota bacterium | reverse complement strand
AACTATTTTGCTAACTTCTTCTTCTGCTTTGGCGAGTGCCGCTTCTGGTGTTTCTCTTCCGGCCAGAATCGCATTGATGTTATTCTGCAGAACCTCAGATATTTGAGAATAGTAGGGTAGATTGGGACGAGGCTGGGCATTTTCAAATACCTGGCGCAGCGGCGCAAAATGGGGTGAGCGTTGGAGCACTTCCGAATCGGTATAAATATCCTTTCGACCTGGATTCCAACCCAGCTCCATTGCCAGTTTTTTTTGGGTGGCAAAAGAGACAATAAATTGAATCAATGCTATAGATTGTGGTTTAACATCCGAATACCGAGAAATTCCAATATGCCAGCCACCAAGCGTTGCTACACTTTTACCAGCTGGGAAATACGGTAAATTTGTGATACCAACTTTACCTTTTACCTTGGAATCTTCACTTTGATAAAGCGCCCAGGCGTATGGCCAGTTTCGAGCGAACAAGGCATTACCTTGCTGGAAGAATATTCTCACTTCTTCTTCTTTCATCTCAGTAAAAGTATTGGGTGGCGAGACCTTATATTTGTGGATAAGGTCATACATAAATTGGGTTGCTTTTATGTTCTCGGGTGAATTAAGGGAAATCTCTTCATCCTGGACAACGATTCCACCGTTATTAGAACCGGCAAATTCTATGAAATTACAGATCAAACCTTCATATTGCGCACCTTGCCAGACAAAACCGTAAAAATTATTATTGTTCTTTCTCATCGCTTTCTGTATGGGTAAGGAATAATCAACCAGTTCGTTCCAGGTTTGGGGTGGTTTTTGATACCCGTATTTAGTAAGTAAATCTTTTCGATAATAGAGAAGTCCGGCATCGACATAGATGGGCAGCGCAATCAATTTTCCTTGATACCGGTCAGCTAAGTTCACCACTCGAGAAAAGAAGTCTTCCGGGTTTAGCATCCCCTTTTCCACATAAGGGTCAAGTGATTCTAACCAATTTGATGCGGCAAATTGACCAATCCAGCCGACATCCATCAGAAATACATCCGGGTCTTTCCGTTTTGCTTTCAATGGAATCAAAAGACCCTGTCGTCTTTGGTCAGTATCAGTCGGCTGGCGCAGCAGATTAACTTTTATCCCTTTCTCCTTTTCAAATTCCTGGATAAGTTTTTCCCAGAAGTCTATCTCGTTTGGCGCACCACCTACCGCAAAGCTAACCACTTCACCTTTTTGCTCGGCACAGCTCAAGACAAGAAGGATAGCAATGACAATTATAAAAACAAAATTTTTCTTAAACATCTCGCCACCTCTCGAAGAGCGGAAATTTATATTTTAATTTTTTTAAATTTTTCGTTGTCTTTTTTAGAGGGTAAGATTTTTGGCGATATTTTCGCATTAGAATCAACGCTTAACAGCTGTAGCAATAATTTTATGACATCTCGATGGGTATGCAGATTAAATCGAGCATAGGTTTGGGTCATGCCAATCCGGATTGAATAGGTGGTATCAGTTAGCACCCTGAATAAGTCCTCATCGGTCCAATCGTCACCGATTGCTAAGATGAAATCAAAATTATCTTTTGCGATAAAGTACATACCGGCGGTTCCTTTATTGACACCAGCGCATCTGATTTCTACAACTTTGCTGCCGCGTAGGACCTGGATATCGATGTTAGCCGTGTAATTTACTAAATCATCAACCAGTTCTTTTGCCCGTATCGAAGCCAGCTCAGGGTCAGCCTGACGATAATGCCAAACCAGGGCAAATTCTTTTTCTTCAACAAACGAACCAGGTAGTCGGTCGGTATAAACCTCAAGCATCGGAAGAACCTGAGATTTCCAGTCACCGGTTAATAGTTTAATCATCTTCCAATCACCACTTGTCTCTTTAATCCAGGCACCGTGTTCGGCAACCATACCAATATTAAGCGAACCAAACCAGTTATGCAGGGTCTCTTTGTCTCTTCCACTAATTAAGACAATTTCATTTTTTTGATTTTCGGCAAGGGGGCGAATGATTTCCAAAAGTTCCTTAGTCGGTCTTGCCAACTGCGGCTTGCTGGCAAACGGGACCAGCGTTCCATCATAATCTAAAAGAAGAAGTCTACGTTTTGATTTTTGAAAATCCTTAACCATCTGTTCCGTAATATTTGTCCCGAGCATTTTGGCGCCCAATCTCTTCTGTTCCTGCTTGAGAGAAATCAATGTTTGTATGAAATCGCCTGCCCAGCGCACTACATCATAGCGCTTGAGCCTGGTTTGCATAGCTCCATTACGTCTAATCTGCTCTTCTAAAGGCATCTCCAAGGCTTCTTTCAGGGCGTCAGCGATTTCTTCGGTGTCATCTGGGTTTATAGTAATCGCTTCGCCCAGCTCCTTAGAAGCACCTGCCATTTCGCTTAAGATTAAAACGCCAGTTTTATCGGTTCGGCTGGCGATATATTCTTTTGCGATAAGATTCATACCGTCTCTGAGTGGTGTGATTAAAGCAACATCACTGATACTGTATAATGCTACCAAGGGCTGAAATGGCAAAAACTTG
>JAOUPE010000038.1 GCA_029880025.1 Caldifarciminota bacterium | reverse complement strand
AATTAACCGCAGAGATAGCAGAGAAAGCAGAGAGAAGAAATTAACTACAAATTTACACGAATGAACACAGAAATTTAACCGCAGAGATAGCAGAGAATAAAACCACAGACAAACACAGATTGACACAGATGATAAGAAAAATATAACAAGGAAACGGGAATATGAATTTTATACCGCAGAGATAGCTTCGACTGAAGGTAAATCGGAGTAAACTCTAATCGTAGCGCAGTATCTCCTCAGCTAATTCAACTGCATTTAATTATTGACAATAAATAGAAAAGGACTTATACTTTAAGAGTAGCGATTAATATTGTTTCCTTATGATAACGCTACTTGAATATTGGCTTAAATTTGCTCAAAATGTACTCTGCAATTTGCGGACAGATGTCCGCTTAGAATCTTCAGCTTAGGAGGACCTATAAGTCATTAAAGTCCTACATTGACAGCAAATTATAAAAATCTATACTTAGTTAATTCTATGATGGAATTAGCTGTTTTTTTTGAAGAAAAACGCCGGCTGGTTAATAAAGCCTTAGCAAAAGAATTTACCAGACCGGGCACAATCCCTCAACCGCTTTTTGCTGCAATGCGCTATTCAGTGTTTAGTGGTGGTAAGAGGATAAGACCAATTCTGAGTTTAACCACATTTGAAACCTGTAACGGCAAGAATCTTAACTGGATTTTACCTTTTGCCTGCGGTATCGAATTGATTCATACTTACTCTTTAATTAATGATGACCTGCCCTGTATGGATGACGATGACTGGCGACGTGAAAAACCGACTTTACATAAGGCTTTTGATGAGACTACGGCGGTTTTAGCATCATCAGCACTTTTTGCTAAAGCGTTTGAATTATTTACTGTGAGTAAAGCGCCACCGATAAGAAGGATTAGAGCAATCTCTGATATCACTAAAACAATTGGAGCGGACGGGATAGTAGCCGGTCAAATTATGGATATTAAGGGTAATATTTCAAATTTGCCAATACTTAAAAAGATTCAACGCAAGAAAACCGCTGAGTTCATTGCGGTATCAGTCAAAACCGGTGCCGTGATTGCTGGTGCTAAAGACAAAATAATAAAAAAATTATGGCAAGCCGGGATTGAACTTGGAATGTTATTTCAAATTACCGATGATATATTAGATGCTAAACAGGATAAAGCGAATCAGCCCTCATTGGTAAAATTTTACGACCTAAATCGTGCCAGAAGAATTGCGCAAGATTATGCGTTAAAAGCAAAAGATAAATTCTCGTCTTTGGGTAAAAGATTTGAACCGTTGATTATGATTACGGATTGGATAGCAAAGAGAAGTAACTGATGGCAATTTTAGAAAAGGTAAATTCTCCGGTCGATTTGAAAAAGCTCTCGATGCCAGAATTGAATGTTTTAGCATCAGAGATTCGCCAAGAGATTATCAAAGTAACGGCAAAAAACGGTGGGCATCTGGCACCGAGTTTGGGAGTGGTTGAACTGACTCTTGCGCTGCACTATGTATTCGATGCCCCAAAAGATAAAATCATCTGGGATGTTGGTCATCAATCTTACACGCATAAACTGGTTACCGGTAGAAAGGAACGTTTTGCTACCCTGCGAACTTCGGGCGGCTTAAGCGGATTTCCAAAACGACAAGAAAGTGTTTATGATGTGTTTGATACCGGTCATTCGGGTAATTCGGTATCGGTGGCTTTGGGTTTAGCCAACGGTGCTAAAATGATGGGCGAATCATTTAAAACGATTGCGGTAATCGGCGATGGTTCAATTGTTACCGGTATGGCTTTTGAGGCATTAAATAATGCTGGTATCCAAAAAAGTGATTTGATGGTAGTCTTAAATGATAACGAGATGTCAATAGCAAAAAGTAACGGCGCAATTGCTACCCATCTCAATCGAATCATCACCGGTCAATTATACAACCGGGTGCGTGCCGATGTTTGGAACCTTTTAGGACATTTGCCGAGAAACATTAGCGGTAAAGCGCGATTAGCCGCCAAAAAATTGGAAGAAGGTTTGAAAAATTTGATTGTGCCAAGTGTCATTTTCGAAGAGTTGGGCTTTCGTTATATTGGTCCAATCAAAGGTCATAATCTCGGCGAATTGATTACAACTTTTCAGCGATTGAAAAAGATTCGTGAACCAATTCTGGTTCATGTTGTTACGAAAAAAGGTAAGGGATACGCACCGGCTGAGCTGCAACCAGAAATTTTCCATGGAATTGGACCATTTGATACCGAAACCGGGGTGCCGCGTTCGACCAATCCTTCTGGTTTTACCAAGACTTTTGGTGAAAGCCTGATTGAAGCGGCTCAAATAAATGAACGGGTAGTTGTAATTACCGCCGGGATGTGCTTGGGTGCTGGTCTGGAAGCGTTCCGAAGAAAATTCCCGGACCGGCACTATGATGTCGGCATTTGTGAACAACATGCCGTCACTTTTGCGGCAGGATTAGCCTTAAGCGGTCTGAAGCCGATAGTGGCAATTTACTCCACATTTCTGGCACGTGCCTATGACCAGCTGATTCAAGATGTTTGCTTACAACGCTTACCGGTCGTGTTAGCAATCGACCGGGCTGGTTTGGTTGGTGAAGATGGTCCTACCCATCATGGGCAATTTGATTTATCCTATTTGAGATTAATACCTAATCTCGTGGTAATGGCACCTAAAGATGAAGCCGAACTTAATGCCATGCTCCAAATTGCAATTGAATATGATAAGGGACCGATTGCGATTAGATATCCTAAAGCCAGAGCAACCTGGAATGGAAAATCGAGTGAAATCAAAATCGGTAAAGCCGAAGTTTTGTGCGAAGGCGAGGATGGTTGTGTGCTGGCAATCGGCAGCACGGTATTACCAATCTTTGAGGTCTGTCAAAACCTATTGAAATCAGGAATCAAAATCGGTGTAGTTAATGCGCGATTTGTTAAACCACTTGACCAGGAATTGCTTTTGAGATTAGCCAATCGTTTTAACCGATTTATCACCATCGAAGAGAATGTGATGGCTGGAGGGTTTGGTTCGGCAATCATGGAATTTTTTAATTCACAAGGTTTGACGGTCAGAATAAAACAACTTGGTTTAGCCGATTATTTTATCGAACATGGCAAAAGAGAAGAGCTCCTGAATTCCCAAGGACTGAGTGGAGAAAAATTGGCAAGGACGATTCAAAATGAGTTCGGGACCAGTGAGTCTTTAACTTCGTTCCGGGATGATTCGATTGGTTCGGTGAATTCTAGATGGGATAAATAAAAAATTTATTATAATAATGTTAGAAGAAACTTCGATGGTTAAATTATCCGGAAAAATCATTATTGCTTTGTTCATTCTCTTGGTAACGATAGCGCCAGGTTTTGCTTACGACTTATCGGCAACCTATGAAATCAGAGAACGAATCGATTATTCATTGAGACTGGTTTTTTTTGAGCGATGGAGTGATTCTCATTACTTAGGAACCGAGAAGATATTAACCTTTGAAGAATATTTAGATTTTCGAACTTTGAGTTCGATTCGAAAAAGTTTCGAAGAGACTCAAAAGCGAGAAAGAAAAAAACAGGAAACCGAATTCGGTGCCCAGGGCTTGATTCCGGAAATCGAAATACCGAAGTTGCCGATTTTCGGTGAAGGCAGCAAAATAAATATTTCGGGCAGTGATAAAATTACTTTTGGCGGTCGGCAAACCACAGTTTACGGTGCCGGAATTACTCAAAGCGTTACCGGTCAATCGCCCTTGCCTGAGCTTAAGATGGAACAGGAATTGAGGGTTAATCTGGATGGAACGATTGGCGAGCGAACCAAGATATTGATTGACCATGATTCGCAGCGGCAATTTGAAGGTAAAAATAAAATTAAACTTTCTTATACCGGAACCGAAGATGATATCGTTCAATCGGTTGAAATGGGTGATACCAGATTGGTGATTCCTGGGACTGGATATACCGGCGATTTGCCGGCGGTTAAAGGACTTTTCGGCGTTTCGGCAAAAGGTAAACTGGGCGGATTAGATTTATATGCCATCGCCTCCACTGAACAGTCACAAGCTCAGACCGAAGAATATAAAGGTCGAACCCAGCTGACAACCGATACCATCTACGACCATGAGTTTGAACGAAGAAGATTCTATTGGGTTGATACCATGACACAAAAAGAAGTTACTAATCTGTTAGTCTTTCTTGACCAAAGAATTGCTAGCCCGCAAAACTATATCAAGGGATTGGCAACCACCAACCCTCAAGACCCAACCGATACAACAATGTTTGAACCGAGCAAACACCGGGTAAAAGGCAAGTTCATTCTTTTAAAATTGGGTGAAGATTATATTCGACATGCTGGAAATTTGATTGAATTTAGAACCTCGCTTGACCGAAATTATGTGCTGGCGGTCCAATACGCTTCAGATACAATTACAATTGGTGGCAATCAATTTATTGAGAGCACGGGCGATACCTATACCGTGTTGAAATTATTAAAACCATCTTCAGTCAATGCCCAGTCTCCTTGCTGGAATTATGAATTGAGAAATATCTACTTTATCGGTATAAAAGAAGTGAAACTTGAATCGTTGCGGATTTTTTTGGATGAACCGCAGAATGATTTATATTATGATTCAGTAACAACCAGACCTTTTATTTCAATCCTCGGACTTGACCCGGATAATGATAGCAGAGTCACCTGGCCCCAATTTGATGGACGCAATGGATTGATTATTTTCCCAAACCGTTTTCCGTTTATTCATCAAGACCTCTCGGTCAAGGATTCGGTCATCTATCAACAGGATCCACTTCCTTCTGGATTTCTGGGAAAATATTATATGGCAGTCCGTTATTCGAGTGCCAAAGAATCGTTCTATATTGGACAGATTGATGTCGAGGAAGGCTCGGAACGGGTCTATGTTAATCAGGAACTATGGACGAAAGATGTTGATTATCGAATCAATTATCAGACCGGCGAATTGACATTTATTAAGGCATTACCTCCCAATGCCGACATCCGGGTCACTTTTGAATATCGACCCTGGTTCTCGTTAAGCCAAAAATCGCTCTTGGGCACAAGGGGCGAATTGAAATTTGCTGAAAACGGTAAAATTGGCGGGGCAATATTTTATCGTTCCGAAGGTACTCCAGAAGAAAAACCCCAATTGGGTGCCGAATCGTTCCGTCGCATGATAAGTGAAGCAGATATTTCCTATTCGCTTCAATCGCAGGATGTGACTTCGTTTCTGGACCGGTTGCCCTTGCTCCGCGCCGAAACACCATCTTCATTTTCAATCAGTTCAGAAGCAGCAGTTTCTCTGCCCGACCCGAACACAAAAGGGTTGGTCTATCTTGATGATTTTGAAGGTTCAACCATCTCAAGCGATATCAGGTTTGGCGGCAATGGCTTGAATTGGGCTTTCAGTTCGGTCCCGGTAAATAAGGATACGGCAAATTTTGCGACTAAACCGTTGTTCTGGTTTACCCCAACCACAAGAATCCGGAAAGATTCGATATTCGGAACCGATATCGGAGACGAAGGTAGAGAAATGGTCGATTATCTGCGAATAATTTTCACTCCGGATAACACCGAATCCTGGGCAGGTATGGTTAATAATCCATCCCAGTTAGGATTGGATTTCAGGGAATTGGAGAACCTGGAAGTTGTGCTAAGAACAAGAAATCGTAATAATGGTAGGATTCATATTAGTGTCGGGACCGATATTGATGAGGATGCACCAAGAAGAACCCGCGATGGATTAATTGTTGGTTATAATGAAGATGAAGATACCGAGGACCGCAACCGTAACGGTATGCTGGATAAGGTTGAAGGCGAAGATAGCGGACTGGATACGGTTTTGGGTAAAGATACTGATTTTGTAGCGGGTGATGACGGCAATGATGATTACGATGCGGTAAACAATCCGACCGGAACTGAGAACAACGGTATTTTGAATTCAGAGGATTTAGACCGAAATGGGTGGGCTCGCATAAACAACTATTTTGAATATACGGTTGATTTAGCCGACCCGGAATTCTTCCAAAATTTACAAGGTGACTGGCGTTTTTTACGAATCCCCTTAATAAATTCCGGTGTCGATACGGTAATTGGCAGTCCGCGTTGGGAGGATATAAGATTGGTAAGAGTTTGGTTTGATGGTTTCAGTCAAGCCGATACGATTGATGTCTATTCTTTTGCTTTTGTTGGCAGTAAATGGCGCGATGTGGAAATCAAGAAAGATTCACTATTCTACCCGCATGCCGACACGGTGGATACTACCGAGAAAGCGGTCTTATCACAAATCAGCATCAAGACCGACCCTAATTACGTTCCTCCTTTTGAACCAAAACAGGACTATTTAGGCAGACTCGAGATTGAAGTTTCGTTAAAGCTCGCCTATGACCGAATCAAACCAGGTCATCTTGTTCAATTTTATCGCTTTACCTACGAGCGTGAAGATTATCGAGATTACAAGACCCTGAGAATGTATGTCCATAACGATGTGAATGATCCGGTCTATTTCTTAAGGATTGGTAACGATACGACAAATTATTACGAATTCCGAATTCGGATAAGTGAAGGTAAATTGATTCCAGGCCGAGATAATTTATGGTATGAATTTGAAATACCATTAGACACGTTTCCAAAGATTAAAAGTTTGAGAGGAAATCAAACTGAGTATTATCAAATTGGTCCGTTTGCGGTAAAGGGAAATCCATCTTTAGCTGAAGTCCGCTACCAGGCGATGGGTATCGTAAATCAGAGTAACGCCGTGATTAGCGGTGCGGTCTGGTTCGATGATATTAGACTTCATGAACCAAGAAAGGACCCGGGATATGGTTTACAATCAAGAATCGGATTGAATCTTTCCGATTTTTCAAATTTCGCTTTCGGAATCAGTTATAATGATCCAAATTTCCGGCGCCTTAGTGAGGGGAGAGGAGTGAAGACGGGTGGTTTTTCGACAAATACAAGTTATGAGGCGCGCATCAATCTTGACCGACTGATGCCGCGGTCTTGGAATTTCATGCTTCCATTAAGCTTTCGTGTTGATCGAAA
Organism: Caldifarciminota bacterium; assembly: GCA_029880025.1. Lineage (GTDB taxonomy): Bacteria > Hydrothermota > Tepidihabitantia > Tepidihabitantales > JAOUPE01 > JAOUPE01. The sequence goes on along the minus strand of JAOUPE010000038.1, from coordinate 2,629 downwards.
TCGGTCTTTACCTAAATTTTCCGCTTATTATCCAGATTTACGTTTGGATAGGAGCGAAGCATCAGAAGAGGCATCGACTAGGGAAGCGAATGTCTGGTCGATTGACAACGCCCGCAAGGGAAGGTCGAATAACCGACTACTCAACTACACAATTGAAGCGTTTTCCTATTCTTGGCGCCGTCGAACCGGTTACTCGGATGAGCCTTTAAGAGTAGATTCTTCATATTCCACTTCATCGAATCTTAATTATGGTATTTCACCGGATTTAAATATTTCGCTTTTCGGTGAAGAGTTTTACCTGTTTCCACAAAGCATTCAGACTGGAATTACGGTGGCTAAGACCCGAGCACCCTATAGGACCAGAACCCACCCCGATTCGACCAACTGGATTTCACGAACCGATTCATCGCATAATGCCAGTTTTGATTTCGATGTAAGTTATACACCGGCTGGTGAGCTTTCGTTCGATTACAACTTTTCGCAGGACCGAGATTTTATTGATAGTAATCCGAGTCGGATTGCTGGAATAAATATTGGTACCGAGACTGGTCAGGAGCAAGCGTTTGGCACCGGCTATGGAATTGAGATTGGTGAGATTATTTCGCCGCGGGTTGACTTTAATAGCGAATATCATGAAGAACGGTACCGTGAAGAGGGCGAATACTCGAATTTGCGAAATTTGGGCAATGGCGCGGAAATCGATTTTACGGTTGATATCGAATTGCCCGAAATACTCAGCGGGGCAGCAAGACTTCGGGATGAAAGAAAAGATTCGAATGCTTTTGTCGGCTCACCCCAATGGTTTCTCTTAATCGCTGAGAAGCTTTCGGAAATATTAGAACCAATCGACTTTGGATATTCAAAGTCACGTAATTCTGATGTCCTCAATATACGAACTCGACCCGATTGGAAATATCGTTTTGGATTGGTTGACCATTTTGCCTATGACAGTCTTTTGCAACAACCATCCATAAACCTTGATTACTTCGACAACTTTGGCATCTCGTCCGGAGCGAATCTAAAAGACTTGAATCTCCGACTGCGATTTGACCATTCGATAAATAAAAATTACTACGGAAATAGCGGAACCAGAGGTTGGTCAACCACCTGGCCCGATTTGTCAATCACAATTTCAAGAATTGAAAAATTCCTAAAGAATTGGGCTACCAGTTCTAATATTTCGACTGGTTATTCCCGGCGTTGGGATATTAGTGGCAACCTGGATCCAAAAACCGATACCTTAGAGTTAGCCGGAAGAATCGGCAACACCGCCACTAACTTCTCGCCGCTCTTTTCATGGCAGACAACCTGGAAAAAACGGATTACGACCAATTTATCGTTCAATTACTCACAATCGAAAGACACAAATTTTATGACCGAAACCTCTGCCAGGAATCGGCAACGGAGTGGAACTTTTAGTCTCAGTTATACATTTAATGCACCGCAGGGGATTAAATTTCCTGGCTTGAAAAGACTCAGATTTTCATCCGACCTTAATTTAACCTGGAGTTTTCGATTCAGCGATAACTACTCAGGTTTACTTGACCCGAATAATCCAGAATATCCTAAACCGGTCGTCCAACGAAAAGACTATGATATTTCAACCTCAGTCTCCGCCTCTTATCGTGTCTCAAGGAGCGTTGAATCGGGTTTGAGTACAGGTTATTCGCAGTACAAAAATGTCCAGAGAGGAACCGCAACCCGAAGTATTGACTTGAATTTCTGGGTGCTATTCCGATTCTAAGATGAAAGCGCTTAGAGATTTCCTGAAAAAATCGATTCGAACCAACCAATCGTAGATTTATGACCGATGAATAATAAAGAGAAATTAGTTCTTTACTTTTTAATTATCTCACTTATTATTGGTTCGGGAATTTCGCTTAACAAGCGTCAGCAAGAGAGACAAAAGCTTGGTGATATTGAGTTTGAAATAAAACAAATTGCCGATACCGGGATTACCATCAAAAAACGAGGAATCAGAACCGGAATGATAAGAAATAGATTTCCGGTTGATATCAATCACGCCACGAGCAAAGAATTGGAAGTTTTACCTGGAATTGGTCCGGTTTTAGCCCAGCGTATAATTGAAGAGCGCAGCCGGGTTGGTAAATTTTCCAGTCCAGAAGATTTACTTAAGGTTTCCGGGATTGGACAGAAAAAATTAGCTAAAATAAGGGACAAAATAAAAATCGAAAATTAAAAAGGAGCAGCAATGAAAAAAACCTTCCTGTGCTTAATGATAATAGGAGCGCTTTTTAATTTCCTCGCCAGCGCTAACCTGAACTCTTCAAAAGAGATGTTAGTGAAAATTCATACTACTAAAACCTCAATACGAGACCTGCATGAATCAGGTGTCTATATCTATGAAGTGAAGGATGCTTTTATTATCGGAGCAGTGACGGATGAAGTGTTAAGTAATATCTCAGCTAAAGGTTATCGATTTGAAATCATCATTCCGGATATGGTGAAATATCACGAATCGTTAGCCCCGGGCACTGATTTTGGTCGTTTCCATTCCTATCAGGAGATTGTCGATACCTTTAATATCATTGCCCAAAATAATCCAGATTTGGTGACACTCGATACGATTGGGTGGTCGATTCAAAACCGAGTACTTTTAGCGATGAAA
>JAOUPE010000340.1 GCA_029880025.1 Caldifarciminota bacterium | reverse complement strand
ATTTCCATCTCGAATCAATGAACTGGGCAGCGGTAAACTGCGAACGTTCTTTTCTAATTCCTCAACAATTCCAATATCGGTATCTAAGGTTGGTTGGATGACAAACCCACCGGCTGCCTCGACTTTGTTCTTAGGATTGATATAAACTCCAGCCGCTACCGCCGAAGGTTTTTGTTCTGATACGGCAAAATAATAAGCCAGGTCTTTAGCTATACCACCTGAAATCAGTGGTGCCGAGCCTCGAAACGGTTCTTTTAAACCTAAATCCTTTATCACATAAATCATTCCTTTGCCGACTGCTTTCTCAACATCGAGTTTACCGGATGGGTTTAGACTGAGATGAATTAAAGGACGTTTAACATAACCCCGAACATTACCTCGCCAATCGGTTTGGGCATATATTTCTTGCAAAGGACCGGAACCGATGATTTGAATACTTAAACTCTGCTTTTCCGAAAGCATGGCACAAAGAATTCCAGCCAAAGTAAGAGTTCGACCTAAAGCTGCTGTGGCAGTGGGTAAGGTCTGATGTCTTTTCCGAGATTCTTCGACTAAATCAGTGGTTTGGGCAATAAGTGCTAATACCCGTTTTTGAGCTATTAAACCTTTTATTAGATAATCGTGCACTTTTTTAGTATATTAAACTATGAACAAAGGTAAAGCAACAATTACCTTTTCTTGACTCGGAGGGAAACTAATCTATAATGACTCTAAACGCTCAAAACCAGACGCATTAAGCGTATTGTGTAAAGCGTTCCAAGGAGTTTTATGAATCAACCAAAAATTATCACCAAACTACCTGGTCCAAAGACCGAGAAGATTATCAGTAAGGATAATAAGTATTTGTCTTCCTCGCTCACTCGACTCTATCCGGCAGTTATTGAAAAGGGTGAAGGTTGTTGGGTCTGGGATGTTGATGGAAATCGGTTTTTAGATTTTACTTCGGGAATCGGGGTCGGTTCAACCGGACACTGCCACCCGCTGGTTGTTGAATCGATTAAGAAACAAAGCGAATGCTTAATTCATATGTCGGGCACTGATTTCTATTATCCGATTCAAGTAAAATTGGCTGAAAAGATTGCTGAAATCATACCAGGTGGTATGAATTATAAGGTTTTCTTTTGTAATTCCGGAACTGAAGCGGTTGAAGGTGCACTCAAATTGGCACGTCATTTTACAAAAAGGAATTATGTTTTAGCCTTTTTAGGTTCGTTCCATGGTCGGACCCTGGGTTCACTCTCTTTGACCAGCAGCAAATCGATTCAAAGACAAGGTTTTGGTTCTTTGTTGCCTAATGTTATCCATGTGCCGTACGGATATTGCTATCGCTGTGTTTTTAATCTGGAATATCCGAGCTGTAATTTTGCCTGTATCGAATACATTGAAAAAGAAGTGTTTGGAAAACTGGTGCCAGCCGAAGAGGTGGGTTCAATCTTTGTCGAACCGATTCAGGGTGAAAGCGGTGTTATCGTTCCACCGCCTAATTATTTTTCAAAACTTCGAGAATTATGTGACCGATATCAAATCCTTTTAGTTATAGACGAAGTCCAATCTGGTATGGGAAGAACCGGTAAGATGTTCGCTATCGAACACTGGAAGACAATGGCAGATATCTACTGCATAGCAAAAGGGATTGCTTCGGGAATGCCTTTAGGCGCATTTGCTGCCAAATCTTCAGTGATGAACTGGCAACCTGGTGCTCATGCCTCAACCTTTGGCGGAAATCCAGTTGCCTGTGCGGCTGCGCTGACCACGATAAGACTCTTGGAACAGAAACTGATTGAAAATGCAGAAACGGTTGGCAAGCAGATGCTTGAAAACTTGAAAGATTTACAAAAAAGATTTGATTTTATTGGTGATGTTCGGGGTAAGGGTTTGATGATTGGGGTGGAATTGGTCGAAAGTTCATCCAAGAAACCTTTAACCGAAAAGCGCAATGGGGTCTTAAGAAAAGCATTTGAAAAAGGGTTATTGCTGCTTGGGGCAGGTGCGAGTGTGGTTCGCTTCTTACCGCCACTAATTCTTTTGGAACAAGAAGCCAATACCGGCTTAGAAATATTCGAGCAGGCTTTGAAAGAAGTTTTTAGAAAATAATTTAAAGATGAAAACTGAAAACGAATTCCTTTCTAAAGTAAAGACGACAATCAATAAATTTGATATGATTAAGCCGAAACATCGAATATTAATTGGTTTATCGGGCGGTCCAGATTCGATTTGTCTTTTACACGTGCTTAACCGACTAAAAAAAGAATTCAATATCAAGATATATGCCTTTCATCTCAATCATAAACTAAGAGGAAAAGAATCCGAAGCCGATGAAAAGTTTGTAAAAGAATTTTGTCGAAAGCTAAGAATTCCTTTTCGGATTAGAAGCGCCAAGGTCAAAGAATATGCTAAAAAGAACCGGTTGTCCTTAGAACAGGCTGCAAGGGAAATTCGTTACCGGCTGTTAGAGCAAGAACAGAAGAGGTTGAGGTGCGATAGGATTGGGCTGGGACATAATGCGGATGATAATGCCGA
>JAOUPE010000339.1 GCA_029880025.1 Caldifarciminota bacterium | reverse complement strand
TGTAAGAACTTTTTCTTCCCGGGAATATAACGCATCACAAATGACCGTTCTTTTGAGAAGTCTGGAACTGCTCATAACTTCTCGTTATCATGCTTGCGTCCTGTCTTTAGCGGCTCAGATTCCTCAAGTTGCGGTTGGTCATGACTTAAGATTAAAGACTATATACAGTGATTTAGGATTGAAAGACAATTTCTTTATCGAGCCTGACTTACATACAATGTTTCCAGCACTAACTTTAGCTATCGACCGCTTAATCGAGAATCCGGAGATTCAGAAAGATGCCTTGAAACGTGGTTATGAAGAACACCTGACAAGTGCACGGCACAACCGTGAATTACTTAGCGAATTCATCAAGAATCACGGATGGAAGGTTTTCCCTTGAACAATATTGTCTTTCTGACTGGTGGGACTGGATTCATCGGAACTCAAATTGCCAGAAGACTGATTAAGGATACGATTCATACTATTCTGGTGCTGGTCCGGGCAGAAAACGAGCAAGCCGCATCGAATCGGCTGGCTCGTGCCTGGTGGGACTGGCAGGATTTGAGAAATGAAATAGGTAAAAGAATTCATGCTATCATAGGTGATGTTTCTAAACCTAATCTGGACATCGAGTCCACTGTCTACAAAGAACTTATTCAAAAAATTACTCACATCATCCATTGCGCAGCCGACTGGCGGGTAAACGCTCCGATTGACGAGTTGCGTCGGACCAATGTCAAGGGAACGGCTAATCTACTGGAACTGGCTCAGGCTGTCCATAAAGACCACGGATTGATTCGTTTTTCTCATGTTTCCACCGCTTATGTCGCAGGCGGAAGAACTGGTTTAGTGCCCGAGGATACACTCAGTGATGAATATGGATTTACCAGTGCTTATGAGTTTAGTAAATATGAGGGAGAAAAGTTAATTCAAGAAGCAAAAAAGAACCTGCCAATTTCGGTTTTTCGACCCGGGATGGTCATTGGCGATTCCAGGAGCGGGGCAATTAAGACCTTTAATACCATTTATTTTCCGCTACGGCTCTTTCTTACCGGCAAATTGCCAATCGTCCCAGCCAGTCCAAATCAGCGTATAAATCTGATACCGGTTGATTATGTAACAGATGCAATTGTTCATCTAACCTTTGAACCTAAAGCCGAAAGTCTGAATTTTCATTTGACCGCACCGTATAACTCTTTGCCTAAGGCTCGCGAATTAACCGAATTTGTGCAAATATGGGTAAAGAAACGTCTCGGCTTAAGACTTTCTTTGCCGATTTTTATTCCTTTACCGGTTCGGCGCGGGGGCTATAAACCCACTTCAAAGAAGCAATCCCGAGTAAACGACTTGTCATCTTTACTCAATTTGCTTCCCTATTTCAATGAGCGAATTGAGTTCGGTCGGGACAATGTTGACCGATTATTTGGTTCTTATGAATTGAAGTGGCAAGATTTTCTGCCCAAGATTCTTGAATATGGGGTTTATATGGGTTTCATGCACCGGTCCGAACGAACTGTTCATGAGCAAATCATCCGCCGCCTGGAAAATAAGCGGCGTAAGATAACTTATCACGATATTATTGATGGAAAAGTTAAGACTCAGAATACCTTTGAAGTGCGTCAAGAAATGCTCAATGCGGCTAATGCACTAAAGGCGCTTGGCATCAGTCCTGAAGACCGTGTCGCAATCGTAGGACTCAACAGTACTCGGTACCTGATACTTGATGTGGCAATCGGACTGATTGGTGCGATTAGTGTGCCGCTTTATTATACGAGCCCGCCAGCCGAAATTGATATGATTCTTCAGGCAAGTGGTGCCAAATTCTTTTTAGTCGGTGCGCCTAAAATATTAGAACGGCTGAATGAAATTAAAACTGATTTGCCGGTAGTAGCATTTTGCCGAAATTCTGTTCCAAATGATATTCCGAGAAAGGTCATGACCTGGAAAGAGTTTATGGCAAAAGGTGAAGATAAAACCATACCGGTTATGGCAACCGTTAAGCCAGATGACATAGCAACCATCCGTTACACCTCAGGCACCACTGGAAAGCCTAAAGGTGTTGTCTTTAATCATGCTAACCTGCGCTGGATGGGCGAATGCATTGCATCTTTGCTGCCGTGGAAAGAGAAGAATCAGAAAGCTTCCTACCTTTCATTTCTTCCGATGAACCATGTGGTCGAAGGTATTCTCGCCACCTATTCGCCATACTATGTGCCAACTTCAATAAATATTTATTTCCTGGAAAATTTTAGGGATATCCAAAAAGCCTTGCGTCTTGTGCGACCGATAGTTTTCTTTTCAGTACCTCGCATCTATGAGAAAATTTGGGAAGGATTGGTCAATAACCGAATTGGTAAATTATATTTAGGATTGAAAGAGGGTATAATTAAGAAGCTAATTCGATGGATAGTTAGAAAAAATATCCTGAATAAAGCAGGATTAAACCATTGTGCCCAGCTCATTGTTGGTTCGGCTCCTGCCAGCGAATATCTTTTGCGGTCATTTCAGGAGCTCGGTATCGAAATCCATAACGCCTATGGCTTAACCGAAGCA
>JAOUPE010000338.1 GCA_029880025.1 Caldifarciminota bacterium | reverse complement strand
AATTTTTGCCGGAAGGTGTTACACCGGTTTTAGGGCCTGATGCTACTGCTCTTGGTCAGGTTTTCTGGTATACGGTCGAAGGTAAAGGATATAACCTGGCTGATTTGCGTTCGATTCAGGACTGGTACATCCGCTACCAATTACAGTCAGTGGAAGGAGTATCTGAAGTAGCTTCGGTTGGCGGATTTGTCAAGCAATACCAGATTGACATTAATCCAAATAAGCTTGCCGTCTATGAAGTAAAGCTCGGTCAGGTCTTTAATGCGGTCAGAAATTCCAATATCGATGTCGGTGCCAAGGTCATTGAACAGGGCGGCATGGAGTTTATCATCCGCGGGGTTGGATTCATTAAAACAGTTGAAGACATAAAAAATATTTCAGTTGGTTCATTTAACGGCACGCCATTATTTATAAAAGATATCGCAACGGTTCAGGTCGGTCCAGAATTCCGCAGAGGAGCTTTGGACAAAGCAGGAAAAGAAGTAGTGGGTGGAGTAGTAACGGTCAGGTACAAAGAAAATCCGCTTAATGTGATAAAAAGGGTCAAACAGCGAATTAAAGAATTGGAATCCGGATTACCCAAGGGTGTAAAGATAGTATCCTTTTATGACCGGACCGATTTAATCAAACGAACCATCAACACATTAAGAAATACCCTGATACTGGAAATCTTAATCTGTATCTTTATCGTGTTCATCTTTTTAAGACATTTCTGGTCATCTTTTATTGTCTCCTTATCTTTACCTATCGCGGTCGGTATTTCCTTTATCGTTATGTATTACCTGAAGGTTGATTCTAACATCATGTCCTTGAGTGGAATCGCTATCGCAATCGGCACTCTGGTTGATATGGGCATAATCATGACCGAAAATACCTATCGCCGCCTGGTTCTGGATAGCGGTCAAAAACCACGTTTGGAGATTGTTCTTAAAGCAGCCAAAGAGGTCGGACCAGCCATCGTCACAGCGATTCTAACAACGGTTGTTTCATTTATTCCGGTATTTGCCTTGGAATCACAAGAAGGTAAACTCTTTAAACCGCTGGCTTATACCAAAACCTTTGCTCTTTTAGCCTCGGTGGCGATTGCTTTGACTTTGACCGTGGTGCTCTGTTTTTATCTTTTGCGCGGCAAGCTCCAACCAATCGAAAATAATCCGATTGGAAAAATAGTTCAGCGATATTATGAAAAAGTGCTGCGCTGGGTTTTGGGACATCGAATCCAATTCCTTTTGATTCCGGCTGCTATCCTGTTAGTTACCGGAATTGTCACAACCCGAATCGGCAGCGAGTTTATGCCGCCATTGGATGAAGGAACAATACTATATATGCCGGTGGTCTCTCCTTCGGTCTCTTTAACCGAAGCGATGCGAATCATGCAAATCCAGGATGCGATTATAAAATCGTTTCCTGAAGTAGCCGATGTGGTTGGTAAATTAGGACGGGCAGAAACGCCGCTTGACCCGGCACCAATTGAAATGTTTGAGACGACAATAAATCTTAAGCCAAAAAAATTCTGGCGCAAAGGAATGACCAAAGAAAAACTGATTCATGACCTGGATGCTGGATTAAGATTTCCCGGGGTCAGTAATATCTGGACCCAGCCAATCGTTAACCGTATCGATATGCTTGCCACCGGTATCCGAACCCCGGTCGGCGTCAAAATTTTTGGTCCAGATTTAAAAGTCTTAGAACAATTAGCCGATGAAATAAAAAATATTGTTCAGACGATAAAGGGTGCCGAAGATGTTTATGCGGAAAAGATTACTGGAAAGCCTTATTTGGAAATCATTCCTGACCGTAAACAGATTGCAAGATATAATTTAACAATCAGAGATGTTATGGATGTGATTGAGATGGCAATCGGCGGTGAGAATCTGACCACGACGATTAAAGGTAGGGAAAGGTATCCGATAAGAGTCAGATTTGCCCGGGAATTAAGAGATACGCCAGACAAGATTAAACGTATTTTAATTTCGACCCCGGATGGCAAATCAGTGCCACTTGGTCAGATTGCTGAAGTTCGATTGATTGAAGGACCAGCCATGATTAATTCGGAAAACGGAATGATGCGTGCCTATGTCTTAATGAATGTGCGGAATCGGGATCTGGTCGGATTTGTTAATGAAGCAAGTCGAACCGTTGCCCAGAAAATGGCGGATAAAATACCGGCTGGTTATTCAATCCAGTGGTCAGGTCAATTTGAAAATCAGGTGCGGGCACGGAAAAAGATTTCGCTTCTTTTACCAATCAGTTTATTCATAAATTACCTTTTGATTTTCATGAATTTCAAATCCCATCGCAAATCGTTAACCATCTTCTTGGCAATTCCGGTCACGCTCAGCGGTGGTATTTTACTATTAGCAATTTATGGGTTCAACTTCTCGATTGCAGTCTGGGTTGGATTTATTGCCTTATTCGGTATTGCGGTTGATGACGGTGTTTTAATTACGACTTATCTTGACCAGGTTTTTAAGAAGCGAAAACCAAAAAACAAACAAGAGGTAATCGAAGCAACGGTTTATGCCGGTAAAGCCAGA
>JAOUPE010000037.1 GCA_029880025.1 Caldifarciminota bacterium | reverse complement strand
TCAGGGGGTCACCCCCTAGGCGGTACCCCCTCCCATACAAAAATTAAATATAAAATACTAAATACCAAATACTTAGGAGAAAATTCGGGTTGATTTGAGCATTAGTTATAAGTAATGTTTTTGAGTACGGGTTTATCCTTGTTTTTTATTTATTTCTATTTCAATCCGTGTTCAACTCGCTTTGCTCAATGGACTCTTCGAGTTGTTTGGTAAATGATGAGTTTTTCAGCAGTCTCAGTAAAACTCCTTAAAAAACTTTTTAATTGTATAGCAAACGAAATATTGACAAAGGACAACTCTTGTTTAATATGCCTTATATCTTATAGAAAGGAGGAAAATTTAAAAAAGATAAATCGAGAAAAGAAAAGTTTTGTAATGGAGGAGAAATGATTAAAAAATCAATATCGTTATTTTTAGTTTTTTTGTTCATTTTTTTGGCAAATAGTTTTGGTGCAACTAATCCGGTTGACCTGATAAAACAGATGAACGAAGAAAACCTCAAGGCTTATGTCCAACCCCTAATCACCAGTTTTGGCACGGCAACCGGTTCCGGGTTATATCACACTGCCTCGACCCATGGTTTACTTGGTTTAGATGTTGGTTTGAAAATAATGTGGGTGCCGATTCCAGAAGATGCTAAGACCTTTGAAGCAAAGATTTTGAAAATTTCTTTAACCGATATCGATACAACTTATAGGACTACTGCCACAATATTTGGCGAATCAGGTACGGATACGATATCGGTGCCAATTGGTTCTTATGCAATTCCGCCGGTGTTACCAGGTGGACTCAATTTACCGGGAATTCCTTTCTTCATGCCCCAATTGAATGTGGGCTTAATACAAGGCACCGAATTGATGATACGTTATATCCCGATTCCTTTTAAAGGCTCGGATGTTCAAATCTTTGGGGCTGGTTTAAAAATCGGGCTGAATGACCTTCTTAATCTTAAACTGCTGCCCGTGAATATTGCAGCGCAAGGTGCTTATCAGGTTTTTAATATCGGTGACATTATCAAGAGTTCTACCATCAGCGCTAATATCCATGTGAGTAAAACCTTTTTAATGCTGACACCATATGTTGGTTTAGGTTATGAAAACACAAAGATGAATTTTGACTATACCTTCAAATACCAGATTCCTGGCCAGCCGCAATCAACCGAAGTGCCAGTTGAAGTTTCAATCAACGGTGAAAATAGTTTCCGAACCGTAATCGGGTTGGCTTTTAAGTTTGGAATGTTTTTAGTTCATGGTGACTATAATATAACCAAATACCCGAGCTTTAACGGCGGAGTGGCGTTTAGTTTGCGATAACTTTTAAGACTTTATATTGTAATCGGAGGTTTCAGGGTTAAGTTGAGGTAATAATAAAAGACTGGAATTGTAAAGAGTAAACTGTCGATTCGGTCTAAGAATCCACCGTGGGCGGAAAGAAGTTCAGAACTGTCTTTTAAGCTCGCTTCACGTTTAAAGACCGATTCGACTAAATCGCCGACCTGAGCAAAAATCCCTAAGACCATGCCCAGGATTGATAAGATAATTATTGAGTGAGTGGGTAAAAATTTGTTTAAATAGAAGAAAGCGAAAATTGCCGAGAAAACAATTCCGGCAATAAACCCTTCGACTGTCTTATTTTGACTTATCTTTGGTGCGAGTCGGTGTTTGCCAATTAACTTGCCAATGAGTAAACCACCGGTATCATTAATCCAGGTCAAAAACAGGGGAAACAGGACAAGCCAGACTGAAAAATTGGCGGTCAGGGAAAATCGCTTCAAAAGCAGGAGATGGGCAGGCAGAAAACCAAGATAGAAATAAACAAAAAGTCCATAGGTAAAGATAAGACTGCGGTCTTTTCTGGCTAAGATTCCTGAAACAAAGATAGCGATAATCGGCAGTAGATAGAGAATCATCGGCAGTTGAAAATGAACGAAAATGAATAGTAACAGGTTATTGATAACGGTCAGATAGGGATTGAGTCTAATCCCTTTAATCTTTAAAATCTTAAGCAATTCGCTGGTCGCAATTACTATCCAGGCGCTGATGAAGATTAAGAGTGAAAGGGGCGGACCAAATATTGTCAGAACAATGAGGATGCCAAGAATTGTGCCGACGATGATGCGATTCAAAAGACTATTCGATTTCATAGGCTCGCCCAAAACGTCTTTTCCTTTGCGAAAAATCATCAATCGCCTTGATTAATTCCTCTTTATCAAAATCAGGCCATAGGGTGTCGGTAAAATATAATTCGGTATAGGCGAGTTGATAGATTAGAAAATTGGATATTCTTTTTTCGCCACCGGTGCGAATCAAAAGGTCAGGGTCAGGTATGGCTGGGTCGTAAAGAAAATTTCGAAAGTCCTCATCAAGCAGTTTTTCCCTCACTTTTCCGGTTCCGATAATCTTTTTTACCCCATCCATGATTTCATTTCTACCGCCATAGTTGATGGCTAAAACCATGGTCAAACCGGTATTCCTGGCGGTTCTGGCAACCAGGTTGTGAAGACTTGCGCGCGGTGCCTCGGGTAAGTCGTCAATTCGACCAACCAGTTTTACTCTAACATTATTCTTCTGCAGTTCTGGTTCTTCTTGCTTGGGCACTTTAGTTAAAAGCTTCATCAACTCGTTGATTTCCCTTTTTGGTCTTTGCCAATTTTCTGAGGAGAAGGTGTAAAAGGTGAGATAGCCTATGCCAAAGTCATTACCGGCACGCACCATCTTCCTGACCGTATCGACGCCTCGCTTATGACCAAAAAAACGAGGCAGCCGCTTTTTTTTTGCCCAACGACCATTGCCATCCATAATAAAGGCGATGTGATTGGGAATTTTCATGATAGTCTTTAAGCAATACCCATCATGCCTTATGCTTCGGTCATTAGGCAGTGAGCGCCAGTTATTTCTCTAAGATTTCCTTTTCTTTTCGGGCAAACAGGTCGTCGATATTCTTTATATATTCATCAGTGAATTCCTGGACTTTTTTGGTTCCCTTCTTTGAATCATCCTCGGAGATTTCTTTATCCTTTTCCATCTTTTTGATTCGGTCGTTGGTTTCGCGCCGAATATTCCGGATTGCAATCTTGGAATCTTCGGCTAATTTGGCACAAAGTTTCACTAACTCATTACGCCGCTCTTCAGTTAAGGCAGGAATTGGAATGCGGATGAGATTGGTCTCGACTTGAGGCGTTAACCCCAAATCCGCTTTATAGATTGCCTTTTCGATTTCGGAAATTGCGGTCCGGTCCCAGGGCTGGATAATAATCTGCTTGGGTTCTGGAATCGAAATCGATGCAATCTGTTTTAAGGGAACCGTGGAACCATAATAGGCAACCTTAACTCCATCCAGGATTGCTGGGTTGGCACGCGAAGTTCGTATTCTGGTAAATTCCTGTCCCAGCAATTCGACCGTCTTCTGCATCTTTGCTTTTGTGTTTTTATAAAGTTCTTCTAACATACAATACTCCCAATTTTTTTACCGGCAAGCAACTTTTTTAGGTTGTTAACTTGAAAGATATCGAGGATAATAATCGGAATCCGATTTTCCTGACAGAACGCAAAAGCGGTGCGGTCCATCACTTGAAGATTTTGCTTTAAGACCTGATGGTAAGAAATTTTTTCATATTTGATTGCCCCGGGATTCTTTTTCGGGTCATCCGAATAGATACCGTCAACTTTAGTTCCTTTAATCACCGAATCGGCACCAAGTTCAGCGGCTCTGAGCGCGGCTGCGGTATCGGTGGTAAAATAGGGGCTGCCCGTACCACCGGATAAGATTAAAATATGATTCGATTTTAAATATTCGAGAGCCTTTTCTCGGGAATAGCCTTCGACGATACCGGAAATCGGCAGACAGGAAAGATGTTTTAGTTTAGACCATTTCATAAGAGCGTTTTCCAGCAATAGTCCATTGATGATGGTAGCAATTAAGCCGGTCCGGTCGGCAATATTCCGTTCAATGTCGGTTACCAGTTTGCCCCGAATCAAGTTGCCGCCGCCAACCACCACTCCAATCTCGACCCCCAACTTGTGGGCATCGGTTATCTGTCGGCAAACCGGTTTTAAATTTTCCTCAGAAGCAAAGGATTCGCCGGAAATTTTTAAAATGATTCGTTGATAGGCGGATTTGGTTTTACTCACCCAGTTTGAAACGGACGAACCGTTTGATACGGATATTTTCCCCGAATTTGGCAATCTGTTCTTTCAAATAATCCCCGACTTTTTTCTCGGGTAGTTTGACAAAGGGCTGTTCTAAAAGACAAACGTCGGCATAAAACTTTTCCATTTTGCCCTGAACAATTTTTTCGATGACCTGAGAGGGTTTGCCCGAGGTCGCTGCCTGACTCTCATAAATACGTTTTTCCCGCTCAATAACTTCGGAAGATAAATCTTCACGCGATACGGCTAAAGGGTCACAGGCGGCTATCTGCATTGCGATGTCATGGACAAATTGACGAAATTCCTGATTGCGCGCGACAAAATCAGTTTCACTATTCACTTCGACGATGACCCCTAAACGTTCGCCCGGATGAATATAGGAATCAACGACACCCTCAATGGTTGGTCGCTCAAACTTCTTTTCGGCTTTGGCAATACCCTTCTTGCGCAGTAATTCAATCGCCTTTTCGATATCGCCATCGGTTTCATCCAAAGCATTTTTACAATCTAAAATGGCAGAACCGGTTCGGGCACGAAGTTCTTTTACCTTATCCAAAGATAGGCTCATCTCATTTCTTCCCGTTCGGTTTCAAAACCTTTCTTGCCTTCGATTACCGCATCGGCAACCATATGAGTAATAAGTTTGATTGAGCGCATCGCATCGTCGTTACCGGGTATTGGATAATCCACCAGGTCCGGGTCACCATTGGTATCAATGAATCCAACGACCGGGATTTTCACTCTTCTGGCTTCGGCTAAAGCAGTCGCCTCGCGCACAACATCGACGATGAAAACAACCCCGGGGACACGGTCCATCTCCTTGACCCCAGAAAAGATTTTGGCTAACCGCTGGCGCTCGCGTTCAAAATTGGCAATCTCTTTTTTGGTCATATTGTTAAGCCGACCCTCGGCAATCATTCGTTCCATTTCAACCAGCCTGAGAATTCGAGTCGAGACCACATCGAAATTGGTCAAAAGCCCACCCAGCCAACGCTCGGTAACATAAAATGCACTGCAACGATTTGCCTCTTCTTCAATGATTGGTCGGGCTTGCTGCTTGGTGCCGACAAATAAAGCATCTTTACCAGCCTCGGTAACATTACGCACGACCTGATATGCATTACGAATTTTGTCTAAGGTCTTTTCTAAATCGATTATATAAATTCCGTTCTTTTTACCGAAGATGTAGGGTTTCATTTTCGGATTCCAGCGACGGGCACGGTGCCCAAAGTGAACGCCGGCTTCCAATAAATCTTTAACCGTTAACGTTTGGTCCATTGGAAACGTTTTCTCCTTTTCGCCAGACCGTATTTCATTCGTTCTTTTTCTCTTGGGTCACGTTTTAGTAATTCGGCACTCTTTAACGTCTTGCGCAGATTGCTGTTAAGGCTGACCAGGGCTCGGGCAGTACCTAATGCGATTGCAGCGGCTTGGGCGGAGACCCCGCCGCCCGCCACTTTACATACTAAATCGAACTGACCTAAGGTGTTGGTGATCTTAAATGGTGCCAGTACAGTTTCTAAAAGGTCAACTCGTCCTAAATAATCTTTAGCCGAGCAATTGTTAATCTTTATTTCACCTTTACCCGGTGTTAACCAGACTTGTGCCGATGCGGTCTTACGAGAACCAACCGCAAAATATTTATTTTCCATAGGATTAAACGATGGGAATCGGATGCTGGGCAAAATGGGGGTGTTTCTCGTCGGTATAGACTTTAAGCCGCTTCATTCGAAGTGCTTGTAACCGGTTCTTGGGTAACATTCGTTTAACCGCTAACTCGATGACTCGTTCTGGTTTTTGGGCTAACATATCTTTGAGCCGTTTCTGTTTTAAACCACCCGGATAAAAAGTGTGATGATAATAAATCTTATTTTCTAACTTTTTCCCGGTAACCTTTATCTTATCGGCATTAATCACAATGACAAAATCACCTTGGTCAACGTGAGGGGTATAGGTTGGTTTGTCCTTGCCGATTAAAATCCGAGCAACCCTCGACGCAAATCTTCCCAATATCTTATTGCGGGCATCAAGAATATACCAATTCCGTTTGACCTCAGATTTTTTTGCAACAAAAGTTCGCATGAAACTTAATTTATAGCAAAAAATTTCCAAATGTCAATACCTAATATCTTTCTTCTTTAATTAATGTTTTCACAAAGCATTAATGTAACTATCAGTTATTATAGTGATTTAGTTGATAATATTTATGGGCAGGATTACTTATTCGAGCTAATTTGTCGGTCAGAAATAGTTAACAATTTAGCGATGAGATTTTAAGATAAACCGACATTTTAATATTTCAACCAAATCCTTGACAGAATACAGATTGTTTTTTATCATTTATTATACCTATTAATTTAAGGAGGAAAAAATGGCAAAAAGAGTATCGATTCGCTTGATTGGTGCGATTATTGCACCGGCGGTGATTGTTGCCTTTATTATCGGAATTTTTGTGGCAGGTTCAGCAAATTTTGCCCAAAAGACGAATCCAACTCAAGAATTTGTGCAGGTACCCGAAAAGCCGACAAAGTCTGCGGCTATCCAATTAGCCGGGCAAAATGGCGAAAGTCCATTTGTCCAGGTTGCCGGTAAGGTGATACCAGCCGTGGTCAATATTTCGACCGAGAAAAAAGTTAAGGTTAAATCACCGAGATATGAATTTGAATGGCCTTTTGAAGATTTGTTTCGCGATTTCTTTCGAGGCTTACCAGAACTTGAACCGATGCAGCGCCGAACTCAAACTTTAGGTTCAGGCGTGATTGTTAACTCAAAGGGTTATGTCCTGACCAACAACCATGTTATCGGTAGTTACGATAAGATTGTGGTGAAACTGGCGGATAAGACTGAATTTACCAGCAGTCAAATTAAATTGATTGGACGCGACCCAAAGACCGATTTGGCGGTCTTGAAAATTGAGACCGACCGCGATATGCCTTATGTCGAATTGGGCAACTCGGATGAGATTAAAATCGGAGATTGGGCAATCGCAATCGGAAATCCGTTTGGCTTGGATGGAACCGTAACGGTTGGCGTGGTAAGTGCTAAGGGGCGCTCTGGAATTCCTTTGTCCGAAGGTCCCAGTTACCAGGATTTTATTCAGACCGATGCCTCAATCAATCCAGGAAATTCGGGTGGACCGCTGGTTAATATTCGCGGGGAAGTAATCGGTGTCAATACTGCAATACGTTCACCGGTGCCGGGCAATGTTGGAATCGGTTTTGCCACACCGATTAATCTGGCGCGACGCATTTATAATGAATTAGTGTCGAAAGGCAAAGTTACCAGAGGATATTTGGGCGTCTATCCCCAGGAAGTGACCGAAGAGATGAGAGAGGCGATGAATCTATCCGAGCCAGGTGGTATTTTAATAAGAGATGTAGCAAAAGGAACCCCAGCCGAAAAGTCCGGTCTAAAACCGGGCGATGTGATTAAGAAATTTGATGGCAAGAAAATAACCGGCGTCGAACAATTTCGCCGAATCGTGGCTGAGACCGAACCAGGCACAACCGTAACCATAGAACTGATAAGAGACAGTGAAACTAAATCAATCAATGTTAAATTAAAGGAGTTCCCTGAAGAGACCGCAGCAACACCCGAAGAACCAAAAGAACAAAAAAGATGGCTCGGTCTGGTTGTCGGTGACTTAGAGCGAGAACAAAAGAAAGAACTGGATATCGAGCAAGGTGTCATCATCGAGGAAATTCAGGAAGATAGTCCGGCTGAGGAATCTGGAATCCAGCCCGGCGATGTGATTGTCAAGATTAACCGTGTCTCGATTGCTAATGAAAAAGATTTTAACCGTATCGCCCAGAAACTTGCCAAAACCAAAAAGCCGATTCTTTTCCAGTTGAAACGGGGAAAAAGCACCTACTTCATAACGGTGAGACCAGAATAATAGGTAGAACCTGACTTGATACTTTATTGCACAATTAAATTTTAACAGTTCTTATAATTTTTAAAGTAAGACATTAGAAAAAATGTCCAGTGTTGGTTCGATGGTAAATGATAAAATGTTGATTACCTATCTTAAAGAGATTGGCAAGACTCCGCTGCTCAAACCCGAACAGGAGCGGGAACTGGCAAAAAAGACGAGAAAAGGCGACGAGGATGCAAGGAATAAATTGATTACGGCAAACCTGCGCCTGGTCGTCAGCATTGCCAAGCGCTACATCGGCCGGGGATTGCCGTTGTCGGATTTGATTAATGAAGGCAATATTGGTCTAATTGAAGCGGTTCGCCGATTTGATGAACGTAAAGGGGTTCGATTGACGACCTATGCCACCTGGTCAATCCGCTATTATATTGTTAATGCCTTAGCCAAAAAACAGCTGGTGAAATACCCGTTAAGTGCTCGCTTGCTGATTAAGAAATTGAAAGATAGCTACGTAAAGATTAGTAATAAGTATGGTAGAGAGCCGAGCCTGGAAGAACTCGCCGCCGAATTGAAGGTAGCTCCCGAAGAGGTCTCTAAAGCATTTTTATGTGAACCAAAAGAATTTTCCTTGAATGTTGATTCAAATCGTGAACTGACTCCAATTTGGACCGAATTTATCGAGAAGACCGCTACCCCGTCGCCCGAGGAGATATTCAGGAAAAATGAGATAAAAGCGGAAATCAGAAAAGCGCTTGGTATCCTGAGCGAAAGAGAGCAGGAGGTATTGTTGCGTTATTTCGGATTGGATAACAGGATTCCTCAATCGCTGAGTGAAATCGGTAAAGGATGGGGTGTTTCACGCGAAATGGTTCGGCAGGTAAAGAAACGGGCATTGAAAAAATTGAAAGGGAAAATCGAAAATAAAGAATTGAAAGAATTGCTCGGTATCCGATGAAATTCAAATTGTTTTGCTGGACTAAAGCATTAGCAATGAATCCACGAGTAAGTTTTTCCATTTTGGTCTTTATCTTCTGGTTCGGTCTGTGTTTTGGGCAAGCTGAACAAATTCCGGCAACTAATAATGAAGTCTGGGTTCTTAGATTCTCTGGTCCAATCGGACCGGTCTCAGCCAAATATATAACCAACGGCGTTGAAAAGGCAAATGATGCTAAAGCCGAGTGTTTGATTCTGGAGATGGATACACCGGGCGGGCTGGATGAATCGATGCGTGAAATTATTCAAGCGATTTTACAATCTGCGATACCGGTCATCACCTATGTCTACCCATCCGGAGCAAGAGCCGCCTCAGCCGGGGTCTTTATCACTCTGGCAAGTCATGTTGCGGCAATGGCGCCCGGCACAAACATCGGTGCTGCTCATCCGGTCGCAATGGGCGGCAAAGAAATGGATGAGGAGATGAAAGAGAAGGTGACCAATGATGCAGCAGCTTATATCAAATCAATTGCCGAAAAACGTCAGAGAAATATGAAATGGGCAGAAGATGCAGTTAGAAAAAGTGTTTCGGCAACCGAAAAAGAAGCGTTAAAGCTCAGGGTAATCGATTTGGTTGCCGGTTCTTTAGAAGAATTGATTGAAAAACTGGATAAAAGAAAAGTGAAGCTTGATGGTAAAGAAATTATCTTGCAAACCGCTTCGGCAAAAATCAAGAAAGTAGGCATGACGCCGGTTCAACGGTTTCTTTATTTACTCACCAATC
>JAOUPE010000337.1 GCA_029880025.1 Caldifarciminota bacterium | reverse complement strand
CTAAAACAAGATAGAGTATCCGGCGGTCAATCTTCATTAATGCTTCAAAGAATTTCATGATGTACCTCCAAGCCAGCCGCGTTCAATACCCAATATAATCTTTAATGAAGTCGCCATCGAACCTAATGCAATACCGAACAATAAGCCGCGTTTTGCGGCGGTATTAGGCACGGTCAGTATCCATTCAGAAAAAGCCGAGAGTTTTGGGAAGAAACTGCTGACTAACGGTACCGCTGCCAGCATAACGACAAAGGCGGATAAGAGGAGAATTGTAGCTTCGACATTTCTGGCTCGGAACGCTCGATAAGCCGCCGATGTCATAAAGAAAGCAAGTAATGAAAACATGGTTGCGGCTAAAGGTACCATTATATTTGTGTAAAGGGTCTGAATATCAAAACGAAAGACGTATTCGGTAAATGGCACAGTGAACTGAGTGGGTAACATACCGCGCGCATCAATCCCACCGAAAAGCCCGATGATAGCACTTATCACTAAAGCGATAAGCGTGATATAGCTATATTGCCAGTTTTCTTTTTTCCTTCGGATTTTTTGGAAGTGATGGCGAATAATACTGCCTACTCCAAGCACCAAAGAAAAAGCGACAATGATTCTTAAAATAGAACTGCGAAATTCATTATCGGCATTTTGTATTATCCGGTGTGGAATTAAAAAGGGGATAGCCCCAAGCACACCGAAAATAAACACAATTGCCAATGGTATTCTTCTTTTCATTCTACCTCCTCCATTAGAAAAGTCTTAGTACCGGCAGATTTGCTATTAAGGCAAGCAAAGTCGCGGCTAATAAAACTCCAATAATTACAGCTTTTCCATAGTCCTGTCCCTTCAAGGCGCCAAGCAATAATGGTTCTCGGGATAGATAGGCGGATGCAGCGTAAAGCTCTTCACCAATAAGAGTGTAATCACATGCCGTGATGAAGAATGGCAATTGCATCACCGCATCCGAACCAGCGATTTGGATTGCACCGGTTGATGCACCAGTCTCAGCTATAATCAAAGATTCTGCCCAGAAGTAACCCATGAAGAAATTGGTCGCTGGTTTTTCTCGGGTCATTATTCCGTCCACCGCAGCGGCAAAAGCAAATTGGCTGTCGGTAACAAAAAAGACACTGTCCGGATTAAAAGCATCCGGACGTCCGACCTGAGTATAGGATTCCTTAACAACTTCGCGAGCAACCGTATAGACGATTGGGTCGCGATTAGGAACGATTATTTTAGTATCATATTGTGCAGTTTTCTTTGCCACTTCGCCCAGGATATTAAGACCGGCAATGGTTGCAACATCAGCCATTGTAGATAGTCCGGGAATATAGAGAATCGGTCTTCCCATTTCGGTTGCTCGACCGACCGCTTCTTCAACTGCATCGAGTCCAGCAATTTTTCGAATGAAAAGACTCATTCCTTTTTTGGCTCGGGATGTAAACCAGAGAATTAGAAAGATAAATAGAGTAGCAAACACGAGAACGTTTATCCTATCGGTATTGAACCATTGGGAAGAACTCTGGACATAGTTTGATGGTTCGGAATAAACCATTATCGTATCTTTTACTGCCGCTACCCGATATTGGTATTTTACACCATCCCGGGTTTCTTCATCGGTATAACTATTTCGAGTTTTACCGATAAAACCGATGGGTTCGTAATCGGCAGCACCTTCGGCTAATCTTGAGATTTCATAGCCGTCGAGCATCGGGTCATCAGGTGAAATTCGCCAGGCGATGTTGATTGAACCACCCGCATCATTAGGACTGTCCCAGGCACGAACATCGGTGGGTGGTGAGATGGCAAAAGAAAGCCCAGTTAAAAATATTAAAAGAAATGTTGTCTTCATGAAACGATTTTTCTTCCAACTTATTTTTCGAAATATTTCTAACTGGGTAAAAACGATTAAAATTGATGTAATCATTTTTTACCTCTGTTTTTTTGGATTTTTGGGATTTATAAAAATAAAAAATATCAACTATTTTAGAATACCAATTACTCGGTTAAAGTCAAGAGAAGATACGGCACCGTAGTTGACTTTTCCCCACTTCAAGATAAAATAATTTTCATGTGAAAGGAGAAAATAAATGGATTGGAGATTATTTGCTACGGTTTTCGGTACTATGTTCCTGGCTGAACTCGGTGATAAAACCCAGCTTGCAACCATATCTTTTGCCTGCACCAGCAAATACCCGCTCGCCGTATTTCTCGGTGGTTCGCTTGCTTTGGTTTTGAGTACTTTGCTGGCAGTTCTGGTCGGTGCTGGTTTGCAGAAGGTTGTTCCGGTAAAGATTCTTCATATCATCGCGGCAATCGCCTTTATCGTCATCGGGGTTCTACTCTTGATAAAGAACTTAAGAACTACTTAACAAGCCAGTCATCGGTTAATGGTTAAAAATATAATCTTAAGTTTACGACCCAAGCAGTGGTCAAAAAACTTAATCATCTTTGCCGGGCTCATCTTTTCCCAGAATCTTTTAAATACCGGTTATCTATTGCGGTCGATTGCAGCATTTGCCATTTTCTGTCTTTTATCCGGTGCGGTTTAT
>JAOUPE010000336.1 GCA_029880025.1 Caldifarciminota bacterium | reverse complement strand
AAAGAGATGGTAATAGGATAGCCCCGAATACAACAATCGCTCTGGTTAGCGGAGATGCCCGCTCAATTCTTACGGCGGAACGCACCGCTCTTAATTTTATGCAGCATCTCTCGGGAATTGCCACTACGACCAATAAATATGTCAGTGCGGTAAAAGGAACTAAGGCACAAATCCTGGATACCAGAAAGACAATTCCTGGGTTGCGAACTTTAGAAAAATACGCGGTTAGGGTTGGTGGGGGCAGGAATCATCGTTTTGGGCTTGACGATATGATACTGATTAAAGCCAATCACATCAAGACCGCCGGAGGTATCGAACCAGCGTTATTGAGTGCAAAAAAGGGGAATCGAAAAAGATTAAAACTTGAGATTGAGGTAAAGAATTTGGGTGAAGTAAAAACCGCATTGTCGCTCAATGCCAGGTTAATCATGTTAGATAATATGGGACTTAAGGAAATGAGAAAAGCAGTAAGATTGGGCAAAGCAAAATTTGAGGCTTCGGGTGGGATTAATCTTAGAAATGTTCGAAAGGTTGCTAAAACCGGTGTCGATTATATCTCAGTCGGAGCGCTCACCCATTCTGCTCCAGCCTTAGACATATCATTACAGATTCTTGGTTAATCGAATCATGTAAGTCACCTTAGTTAATTTCAGAAAAATGAAAAGGGACCCCATATTTGGAGTCCCTATTCAATTTGGTTTGAATTATACCCAGCCGCGCAGTTTCATTGCTTCGGCAACTCGTGCTACTGAAACGAGGTAAGCCGCAGTACGCATTGTGATATTCTTCTTCTTGTACTGGTTAAAAGTATTGAGAACATCATGGAATGCCTTGGTCATTTTGGCATCGAGTCGTTCATGAACCGTCTTGAGGTCCCAGAAATAGTTGTAATGGTCTTGAACCATTTCAAAATAGGAGACGGTGACACCACCCGCATTTGCTAAGAAATCAGGAATTATAAAGACACCATTTTTAGTTAAGATTTTATCGGCTTCTGGTGTGGTTGGACCATTGGCTAACTCGCAGCTAATCTTTGCCTTGATATTACCGGCATTCTTATCGGTGATAACATTCTCAAGGGCGGCGGGATAGAGCACATCGACTTCTAATTCCAGCAGGGCTTCGTTAGTAATTGGTTTGGTATTAGGAAAACCCTCGACCTTACCGGTCTTTAGTTTATGTTCAACGATTGCATGAGGAGCGATTCCATCTTTAGAAAAGATTCCACCACGAGAATCACTTACCGCGACCAGTTTGCCGCCACCCAGAACATCGGTATGTAAAGTAGCGGCAAATTGCCCGGCATTACCAAAACCTTGAATCGCATAGGTTGCTTTAGCCGGGTCAATACCTAAATGCTTGCAGGCTTCTCGAACTGTATAGATACCACCCCGGGCAGTAGCATCACTACGACCCAAAGAACCACCGAGTGCTATTGGTTTACCGGTAATAACACCAAAATCATTGTAGCCAATCTGCCAATAGAATTCATCCATCATCCAAGCCATAATCTGGGGTGTGGTATAAACATCTGGAGCTGGACTGTCTTTTCCGATGCCAAGAATTCTACCAACCTGTCTTATATATTGACGGCTTAATCGTTCGAGTTCACCTTGGCTCATCTCTTTGGGATTACAGACAATACCGCCTTTCCCGCCACCGAGTGGTATATCAACCACTGCCGTTTTCCAGGTCATCCAGGCTGCCAATGCTCTTACCGTATCGATTGTTTCTTCTGGATGATAGCGGATACCACCTTTGGTTGGACCTCGGGCATCATTATATTGGACCCGAAAGCCCTGGAAAACTTTGACCTTACCATTATCCATCCGCACCGGTAAAGTAACATGAAGCTCACGCATTGGGGTGCGCAAAGCCATATGAGTTCCCTCGTCCAATCCGAGCAGTTCAGCCGCTTCATCAAGTTGTGCCTGGGCAATCTTAAATGGATTCAGTTTTTCTTCTTTTGCCATCTATTCCTCCTTGTAAGTTTTGCCATCAAGCTTTAACCACTGAACATGCAAAAATTTACATGATAACGCACTTAGGTGAAATTATCAATAACCATTGCGTTATTTGTGGTTTTATATCTTTTGTTTTTAGAAATTCATCAATTTTATTGATGGGTTTTATGCTTGTTGCCATAAAGTCTGCTTGGCATTATATTAAAGATTGGCTTAAAGTCAAGCGAGTATTTCTGTTATTTATTAATGAAAATTGGAGTGAATAATAATAGGTCAGGAAATTTACTTCGTTTTTAATCTAAATTTCAAAAAAGAGTATATAAAAACAAATAGTTATCAATAGAATTATAGCTAATCATTAATTATCTTATCTCGTTAATTTAAGGTCGCTTATATAAATTTAAGCAGCCGGTGGGGGCTACCCTCACTCGAGTCTTGTGCTATCCCCCAATCCAGTTAGATAATAGCCCCTCTTTGTTCTGGATATATTCTATGATTAAATTGTGGTTCAGGTCAAAAGAACAAAACTATTGACAAAATCTTAAAAATAGTATAATGTGAGTTGAGTGGAAGAATTTGTTCTTTGAAAAATTG
>JAOUPE010000036.1 GCA_029880025.1 Caldifarciminota bacterium | reverse complement strand
GTTTCGTCTCATTCGGTTTCGATATTTCTTCTTCAATAAACTGTCCTTGTCGGACAACTATAAATTCTGTTCCACCGTTGTTGTTTGGATTTTCGTCATCTATAAGTATTGAGCATTTTATTGCTAATATTCCAGAGTCAGGAGCTGGCCAAGTACCCATATCCCCCTCCATTTTTTCAGTACTGCGAAGTATTATACCATGAATCGAATCAATCCAACGAAAACCATCAGGGTAGTTAATTTCAAAAACAAAATCAAATATTGCAATGCGAGTACCATAATTTACAAGAGTAAACTGAACTGGGATTGACTCACCCGGATTAACCGTATCAGGAAGATTAAAATTTTCGATTCCAACATCATACTCATAAATCGTGTCTTCCTCTGTAATTATGACATCGTTAACCAAGTCTTTTGCTTGAGCCGGTCGATATATAAAACTGAGCAATAATATGAAACTAAAAAGTCCGACATACTTTTTCATTTCATCTCCCAATTATAATAGATAAAGTCAATTTTATAGTTTCACCTTTTTGATTATTCAATGATGACAATTTTTCGTGTCTGATTTGTTTTAACAAAATAGATACCTGGGCTGATTCTCTCCGGAGCGATTCTTTTCCCATTTACCTTATAAATTTCCATTCCGGATTTAGGGGTTAAAATTTGTGACCTGAATTGGGTTATAGTCATTATTCTCGTATTTAATTCATTGGTTTGATTATCTACAATTGGAATATTCATTTCTTTAATAAATTGGCTGGGGCGGACGTAAATTATATATATCCCACCATTATTATTTGGGTTCGAGTCATTAAATGGAATTGTACATCTGACTGGAAAATCTCCTGAATCAATTGAACAAAGAAAACTATCGGATTGAACAGTTACAGTCAAACCTGGATTAAGTTCAACCAAGTAACTATCTTCATAATAAGAGTGATTTGGTCCCCACCAACCGATAATAACTTCGAAAGTTTCTGTAACTTCACCATAATTCCTAACATCTACCTCAACTGCCAACCCTTCACCAGCATTTATCGTATCCGGTCTAACGTCAACAATCCCTAAATCCCGATAAAAAATAGAATCTACTTCTGGATTAAATGCATCCTTAATGCGAATCTCGGCTTTAACTGTTGGGAAAAATAAATCACATACTAAACATAAACTTAGCACTTTAATGAAGTTATTCATACTGACCTCTAATTACAATTATAAATAAAATCGAAAAAAGTCAAGGATTTTATTGTACATCTCATATAAATTCATACTTCTTGACACTGTTCAAGATGTGCGTTATTCTGCAAAGATGACTAGTGTGAAGATTAGGCAAGTTACCCCGGATGATAAAGCCGAATGGCTTCGGATGCGTATCGCACTCTGGACCCGTCATAAACCAAAAGAATTAGAACAGGAATTGGATAAATTGCTTGCCAATTAAGAAAAAGAACCGGTCTTTGTTGCTGAACGCCCGGATAAAGGACTTTGTGGTTTTATTGAGGTATCGATTCGGGAAAAAGCCAAAGGCTGCAAGACCAAGAATGTCGGCTATATTGAAGGCTGGTATGTTGATTCAGATATGCGGCAAAAGGGTATCGGTCGAATGCTGGTTCAAGAGGCTGAAAACTGGGCATACAATCAAGGTTGTCAAGAGATGGCTTCGGACACGACCAATAATTATCCAATCAGCCGGACCGCTCACAAATCATTAGGTTATGAAGAAGTCGAAATTTCATTCCATTACCGAAAAACGCTTAAATAATTTGATATTTGATATTATTATCGGGAAGGCTTAGGTGATAACTTAGGGGACTATTTACTAATCACTCTTCAGATAAAATTAAAGGTGTTAAGTTGCAAAATCTAACCTCAACTTGTCTTACAGATAAGGTAGCACTAAAATTATAACATAAAAATCAGCAGTTTTGACGACAGTTCTTAAGGACGTGGTTGAAAAGATGGTGTAAATAATCTCTGCGGTCTCTGCGATCGCGGCGGTTTATTTCCTTTACGCATCTTTGAAATCACGTGGTTTCAAGCTCTTAGATAGAATATTAATTTTTTTAATATTTTTCCGCAAAAACCTTAATTTTATTAATTTTTTATCTAACCCATTGATTTTACGGCTGAAAATTTCTCTTGACAAGCCGGAGGGGGCTAGCCCCCTCCTAGCCCTAAGCTAGTCCCTATACGGTATAGGGAGCGGCTTAGGGGGTAGCCTCCGGGCTAGCCTACTCAGTAGCCTTACGGGTAGCTTGGGGAGTAGGTTTGGGGGTTGGCTAATGGGTAGCATAAGGGGTAGAGTAGAAGGTAGCATAGGGGATTGGCTAAGGGGTGGGTTAGGAAGCTGGCTTGGGGGTTGGCTACGGAGTAGGTTTGAGGGTAGCCTAAGGGGCAAACTTAGTGGTAGGCTATCAGGTCGGTTTAGGGAGTAATCTAAGGGCTAAGTTAGGGGACTGGCTCTAATCATAAAAATCATTAACGATTAATATTGATATTTCAATCGGTGTGGCTTAAGGAGCAATTTACATAGTACTTAAGAGGTAATCTCGGGAGCTACTTAAGAAATTGCCTCGAAGGTTATCCTCTTTCTATTATTTGAACTTAATACACGAATTTTCATTAAAAACCGCTTACATTTTAAATCTGCTTCTCGAACCAGATGAATATTCGTAACTTGTGAAGACGATTTTCAAGGTGACTGTCACTATAGCCAATGGACGCTTGACGCTAATGAAAATGAACCATCTTATTTATCGAGCGAATGTAACTTTTCTGGATATATTATACTTTGTTGAACTTAATCGGCAAAAATAGATACCATACGGAACTTTTTTTCCTTGTTGATTGGTTCCATCCCATAAAACCGAAACTGCATCCGACAAATTGAATTGTTTGATTAATCTTCCTTTAATGTCATAAATCTTCAATTTAGAATTTTCCGATTTAGAGAAGTTAGATTTTATGAATACGGTTCGAGAAAAGGGGTTGGGGTAAATCTGTAATTGAACTTTTGACGGAAGATTATGAACCGGTTCATCATCGATTCCGGAAACCGTCTGCCAGGCAACATTCTGGCAAAATAAAGCATCTTCCTGACTCAAACCACCAGTATAAGGCAGTCCAACCGGGCTCGAATCGAAGAACACACAGTAAAAAACACAAGCAGTCAGATAAGAACCTTTTAAAGTAGGATGACTATAATCACTCTGCCATAAATCAACTAACGAATCGATTTGTTTGGCTAGCGACCAAGCATTACCAACCGGACATAGCGTAGCAGATAGTTCATTAGCAATTTCGGTATAAGCCGAGCTTAAGGTTTCCTGCATATGAAAAAAATCGCGAAAGTCTGGACTTGAATAACCATTATAAGTTTGCATTCCACCATATTTGCGTCCCCAGGTCATAAAGAAAGCGGTGCTTTCACTGTAAGAAATTATTAAAGAATCAAGATGACGGGCGGCTGGATACATACTATTATATCGCCAATATTCAATGGTTGGAATCTGACTCTGCTCTTGCAACACAACATAATGCCATATCCCCTCACTTATCATACTGATAGTCGTAGGATCCTGGGTATGTAGTTCTAATGTATATCCACCTGGTGTGCTCTGACCAGTAATTACCGGTCGCCCAGCCGATTGGGCAAGATTAACCAACATCAAGGGCATTTCATTATAATAGGTATAACTATTACCAATAAATAATACTTTCAAAGTATCGGCTTGACCATTTAATGTAAGAACTAATACAATGCCAGCAAGAATTGACGCTAATTTAATTTTCATGATTTAAACAAAGATAAGAAATTATTTAGCTTCATCGGGATGGGTGTTGAAATAGATAACATTGCCATCCGGGTCTTCAATTATCGCACCCATACTGCCATCCTTTTCGCTCATGGCATCGGATTTTAATTGCATACCCTTATCTTTGAGTCGGGCGGCAATTGCCGATACATCACCACCTCGGAAATTCAGCATGTTCTGGGCGATATGTCCCTGATACAGAGCAAGCTTCAGATTACTATATTCCATCACTGCCCAACCCGAGCCAGGGTCGCCGGATATAAGACGAAACCCAAGTTTGGTATAGAAATCAATTGAGCGGTGAACATCGTTCACATTCAGACAAAGTTCAAACCGACCAAGGTCAATCATATCACACCTGTAATTTGAAGCTCCTTTGACCTGCTCATAACCCGAATATAAAGAAAATACAGGGAGATGTCAAGAGTTAGACGCTTGACGCTATATGCCTGATGCTTTACGCCAGATAATAAAAGAAGAACGCTGGACGAATAATGCTTTACGCCATACGCTTCATGCAAGATTTGAAAGCCAAATTGGAACCTCAAATAGTAAGGACAAAATTCCATCTCCTTCGACAGGAGAGGCAAGATGATTGTTCACCCTCCCTTTTATTCCCTCCCATCAAGGGAGGGAAAATAATTGAGTGTTTTTCGGTATATTTCAGTGTCATTCTGTGTTTAATTATCTCTGCTATCTCAGCGGTCTCGGTGGTTAAATTTTTCGGTGAACTCCGAAAAAGTAATTAAACACCGAATATCACCGATTTTCACTGAATAAATCCTTTCAAAATTTTCAATGTTTTCGTCTATTTCAGTGCGTTCGGTGTTGAATTCTTCACCATCACTATTGCCGGATAATCAGGAATTGCTCAATCAGCAAACGATTCTTGGTCTTAAGGATTAAGAAATAATTGCCGCTGGAAAGCTGCCAGGTATTGAAACGAATCCAGTTATTACCCTTACCTTTGCCTTTAGAAATCAACCCAACTCTCTGCCCAAGCGGATTACAGACCTCAAGCGTGTAGTCTTCTTCAGTATAGAAGCCAATCAGGTCTGGATTGATTGATTTAAGAAAGATTCGGTTAATCATGAGTTCTATTTTCGGCATCTCATTAATACCAACTGTTGCATAGAAGATATAAGTGACATTCGGGGCATTAGCCGGGTCGGTCGCCATATTCAACCGGGATGATGCATCATACGCCTTGAGATAATACCTGATTGCCATTGAATTAGAAATTGGGGGAATATGAAAATGAAAGGTATCGCCCTGCACTGAATCATAAGCAAGTGAATCCCATAATGCAGTGCCTAATTTATAGAAAATCAAAGCCGAAGAGATTCCTGAAAAATCAGTAATCAAGGATTGAACCGGAAAAGGTCCGGAAAAGTTGGTATCAGACCAGACCGTGGTATTGGCAAACTGGGGTGGTGTACCATCCTCAATATTAAAAGCATAATAACCACTGGCTGGGTCAATCGCAACATTTTGATTGGGCGATAAATCTACTGCCCTTAAGTAATAGCGAATGAACGTATTCGGGGTAGCCGAAGGCATATGAAAATAATAGACCGAATTTCGGGTGCTGTCTGGCAAAACAATCTGCCAGGGGTCGACATTGAACCGATAATATAAAATCGCGGAATCTACTCCACAGGAATCAATAATATTGGCAGAAACCGAATAAGGTCCAAGAAAGGTCGTGTCGGTCCAGACTGTAGTATTAGTAATGACCGGTGGATTATGGTCATTAGCCGGGTCATTGGCATAGAATTTATAATGGACCGCTGGTGCATTCTGGGGTCAGTGCCTCGATTCAAGTTTGCCGAATTATCTTTGGCAACCAGATAATAGCGCACCGTGTCCGGATTTGAAATCTGCGGAATATGGAAATGAAAGTTATCGCCGATAATTGAATCATGATAAAGTCTTTGCCAGGCACCGGTACCGATTTTATAAAAGATTGAATCGGTATTGATTCCTGAAGGGTCGGTAATGATTGATGAGATAGAAAAAGGTCCAAAGTTATAACCAGAAGGAATTACGGTTGTATTGGCGAAATCTGGTGGGAACATGTCATTCACCGAGAAATATTCTTTCATCCGGAAGAAGTATTTTGCAGTGGTAAAACCTGGATTGGGTTCGTGATTCAGACTCTGAATGGTAACTAAAGAACCATAGATTGGTGAAACCCATTCATGCACAATATAATCATCATCAATCAAGCCCAGTTCATCCCAGGTACTCATATAGGTTCTCATCACCAGGCAGGCAAACCATTGGGTCGTATCCAAAGGGATGCGCACCCAGCCCTGAGCCACAACCGAAGTTATCCTGATTTCGTACACGACATCTATTCCCATAAAATTCCAGGTCCATTCTGAATTCCAGGCTGAACCGTATTGCATTGGGAATTGGTAAACCTTGTAATAGGGTGGGTCATAATCAATCTGCTGTCCGGAAGCAAAAAAACCATAGAACCACATATTTTGGGTTGTTCCGCTGGTATCTTTACTTTCATAACCCCAGGATACTTCGCCGGACATTACTTGTTTTTCGGCATAGGTTGCGATTGGTGGTGGGTTGCCTTGTGCCTGCGACGTATCCATTATATAACTTTCGGAAGTGGCAGCAGTTGAACCTAAAGCAAAGTCCCAGATAGTATCCGACGGGTTAAAGGATGGACAGGAGACCGGTGTTTCACCATTATACCACCATTTAAACCAATTACCGATACATTCTGCACCATAAGGCCATTCATTCCAGTGGATTGTGACATCAACCGCAAAACTTGCGCTTACCAGTAGAATCACCAAAAATAATCTTTTCATTAAACCTCCTTTGTTAACCGGTTTCTTGAATTGAACCGGAAACCAGTTCGTTTCGATATCCAAATTGAAAATAAAAATTTACCTTTGAAAAATAATATCTACCAAGTTTTATAAGTCAATCGTTTTAAGAAAGAGCTGAAAAATATACTTGTGATTGAGACTTCTTAAATGTCTTTAAGAAACCGGCAATGAAAAATCAATAATCAGCCACAGTTTAAATAGGAGAGGCTTTCCTTACTTGAAGAGTCAATCGAGCAAGGTCAACCAAAAAATTACTTCTTTACCCGGTAGCCTCTGCCGATTATTTAATTTCTTTATCCTGACTCAAAATCTCTTTTACAAAACTTTCAACTTTTTCTTGATGGGTTCCTTTTCTTACTGCCCACCTTCTTAAAAGCAAACTCGTTATCACTTTCTTATTAGCCAGACTTTCAAAATCAGGCAACACTTTTTTATTTTCTTCGCCGCTTCCGGATACGGAGACAAAAGCAACTTTTTTGAATTTATCTTTATTCTCGAAAACATAGGTTCGAATTGCCGGCGTTATAGTTCCTGCCCAGATTGGCGTTGAAACTATCACGAGGTCATAATTACCAGGGTCTTTTTCGATTGCTCCAATCTTGGACATTTTTTTAAAGGTCGCATCAAATCCACAAATGAGAAGACCCCATAGCCCTTTGCGGTTTTTAGTATCAATTATCGGTTCGATATCGCAGTCTAATTTGCTTTGAAGCGATTTGCAAACCGATTCATTGACCCCGGTCCGGGAATAATAAGTAATCAATATCTTCATCTCGCCTCCTTTAATTTAATAAAGTTGGTATCAATTCAATCCTTTACCGAACTTTTTGATTTTGTATGAGCAATTTTAATATATACGGCTTATTAACCGAATATAAAGAAAAGACCAGGAGATGTCAAGAATTAAACGCCTGACGCCAAACCTATAACACCAAATTTAACCATGATGAGAACGATTAAAGCGATGACATCAGAGATAATCAGATAAGAATGAACCCTAAGGAAAAAACTAGACTACCGAGGTTTCAGTTAATACTAAAAATGAATTGTTTTGAATGAAATTATTTATTGGCTAAAAGACTTAATTGCTGCATCTAATTGGCGTTCGAATGTAGCAAAAGTGGATGGGTCGAATAATACAAAATCAAAGCGTTTTATTTTACCTTTTTTATTAATATGACTAATCACTGCATCAATCATAATCTGGGCACATTTTTCTTTGGGAAAAACACCGACCCCGGTCCCTAATGCCGGAAAGGCGATGGACTGAATCTTAAGTTCTTCAGCTTGTTTTAGACTGTTCTGGGTAGCTAATCTTATCTTATCCGCATCGGTCATTAAGTCTTGTCCCATTACTGCGGCATGAATCACATGTTTGGCTTTAAGCGCTCCGGCGGTTGTCACCACCACTTCACCAATCTCAATCGGTCCTTTTGCCATTGCCTCTTGTTCAATAATCTGACCACCCTTGCGTTTGATTGCCCCGGCCACACCTCCACCCAGCCATAAGTGATTGTTGGCGGCATTGACTATCGCATCGGTGACTTGTTCGGTGATGTCACCCAGAATAATTTTTATGGTTGAATCTTTGATTCTAAATTCTTTCATTCGTGTTTGGTTATGATTTTTAACACCTCGTCCGGAGTTTTGGCTTGGGTCAAGCGAAAACGCACCTCTTCATTGCGTAACAGTTTAGATAAACGAGCTAAAGTAATGATATATTCAGATTTCTTTTCTTCTGGTGCAGCGATTAAGAAAACGAGATGGGATGGTTTGCCGTCAAGGCTGGAGAAGTTGACGCCGGTGCGAGAACGACCAAATGCCAGCACGATATCCTTGACCGCCTTGGTTCGGGCATGAGGTATGGCGACCCCTAAACCGATACCGGTGCTTTCGATGTTCTCGCGTTTTAGGATTGCCGAAAAAAATTCATCGACATTGGTTATATAACCTTGTTCGATTAGAATCGAAGTAAGTTCCTTTATTACTTCAACTTTTTCATTTGCCTTTAGGTCCAAAATTATCGCGGGCGGCGACAAAAGCTCGGATATTTTTTGCATTCATCCTCCTGTCATTGAATTTTCCCACTCGGCGTAGCAGGTGCGACTGTAAAGGAGCACAACCTCATTCAATACCCGAATTGTTTCTAACGGTCGCCCCGTTTGCCTCGCTGTATTCGCTTGGTTCCGGTCGGCGGACTCTGGGGTTTCGGCACACGCTACGAGTTGAGGGAAAATTCTTTTGTTCATTTGATAATTAGAGTTTTACCTTGGCATCGGTCAATTAATTCTTTAAAATCCAATTTGGCTTGACTGCTCACAATCATTGCATCAAGCTCAAAACTTTTCAAGACTTCTAAAAGACGTTCCTCTGGTTTGCCTTCTTCCAAAATTAAAGAGATTTTTACATTCTCTTCAAATGCATCATCCTCGATTTCGTATAATATCGCCCAGGCTTCTTCTTCAAGATTGGAATGAAGGTTTTTAATCTTCTGCTTGGTTTTTTGGGCTTGTTCCTTTAAGGTTGCCTGGTTAACGACAAAGACGGCAAAGATTCTAGCCTCAAAAGCCTTTGCCAGTTTTAATGCCCATGGCGCCAAAACTTTAACGGTCTCGCCGCCATCCAGATAAAGTAATATTTTTTCTAACATATTTTTATTCACAAACGAGCACAGATAAGATTGCCGATGAGCGCAGATTATTAGCTTTGCTAATCGGCACCGAAATCTGTGCTAATCTAGGTTCATTCATTTTCCGATGCAGAACTGAGCAAAAATACGATTTAAAATCTCTTCATTGGTCACCGCACCGGTTATCTCACCCATCGCATCAAGCGCGGTTCGGATTTCGTGGGCAATCGTTTCTAAATAATTCTCGTTTTGGACATGCGACAGCGATTCTTTAGTTCGTTTCAGGGCTTCAATATGCCGACGATTGGTGATAAAATAACCATTCTGGTGGCTAATCTTAAACTGTCGGGTTAAAGCGTGGCGCAGCTCGCTGATTCCCTTATTGTATTTCGCCGAGGTGTTGATGATTGTCCGGTCAGTGACCCCATTCAGGAATTTTGTATCGAATCGACTCTTCAAATCAATCTTGTTCAGGATGAAAATT
>JAOUPE010000335.1 GCA_029880025.1 Caldifarciminota bacterium | reverse complement strand
GTGGAAGAAAGCACGGATATTGGTTAAAAGAGTTTACGAGGTTACAAGAGTTGAGAGTTTTAGAAAGGATTACAATCTGATTGACCAAATGATAAGGTCAGCGATTTCAATAATGGCTAATATTGCTGAGGGATTTGCTCGGAGAACCCATAAGGAATTTATTAATTTTCTTGGTATGGCGCATGGTTCAACTGCTGAACTCCAATCTCATCTTTATGTTGCTCTTGACCAAAATTATCTTTTAGACAAAAATTTTAATGAACTTTATACCTCAGCGGACGAAGTTTCAAAACTGATTCAAGGATTTTCAAATTATCTTAGAAATTTACGAACTCCTAAACTCTCAAACCCTAAAACTCAAAAACCAAGGTAAATGGAGTATTTTCTTCACATTCTCGTAATTGTTGGAATATATTCAATACTTGCGATGAGCTTAGATGTAATCGTGGGCTATACTGGCATTCCGGCACTTGGGCATGCTGCATTTTCTTTGATAGGAGCTTATACTTCAAGTCTCCTTGCACTTAATCTCGGTGTTTCTCCTTGGTTTGGATTGATTGCCGGTGGAATTCTTGCTTCTTTAGCTGGAATTATTGTAACCTATCCAGCCTTAAAACTCAGAGGCGATTATCTTGCTTTAGCGACATTTGGTTTTGGCATTATTGCTTATTCAGTAGCAAAGAACTGGGTATCTTTCACCAGAGGTCCAATGGGACTACCTGGAATACCCGGATTTTCGTTTTTCGGATATGAACTAAAAGAAGTATGGCAATACCTAATTCTGGTTTTAATAATTGCTGCAATAACTTATTTTCTTCTGTCCTTGCTTGTGGGGCGTCCGTTTGGTCGGGCTTTGAAATCAATCAGAGAAGATGAAATTGCGGCTTCTGCATTAGGAAAAGATACACCGTTTTTCAAATTAAGAATCTTTATGACCGGTGGTTTCTTTGCCGGTATTGCTGGCGCTCTTTATGCTCATTATATCACTTTCATTGACCCGTCAAGTTTCACAGTAATGGAATCAATAACGATTCTCTTAATGGTTATCTTTGGTGGAATGGGCTCTTTAAAAGGTGCGGTAATTGGAGCCTTTCTGCTTATTGTAATTCCTGAATCTTTAAGGTTTATTGGACTCCCTTCCTCAATCGCTGCACCAGTCCGGCAAATGCTATATGGATTGATTCTGGTTGTGTTAATGATTTATCGACCACAAGGAATTATCGGCAAATATAAATGGAAATGAATCTAACAACTAATACTCAACAACAAACAACCATTCTCCATTTGATAAACATCACTCGAACCTTTGATGGTGTGAAGGCACTTGATTCTTTAAGCTTTGAGATAAGTAAGCAGAGTATTACTGCGATAATTGGTCCAAATGGTTCGGGTAAAACTACGCTTTTTAATGTGATTACCAAATTCTTAAAACCTGATACCGGTAAAGTAATCTTCAAAGGTAAGAATATTACCTATCTGGCACCGTATAAAATTTCTAATATCGGAATAGGCAGAACATTCCAGACAATTCGGATTTTCCCACAAATCACGGTTATGGAAAATATGCTTTTAGCATTGGAAAAAGGAAGGATAGAAGGTCTTTTCTATGGACTTAATCCATTTATCAAGCACTCAAGTAAAGAATTAGAAAGGAAAGCAGAAGAATTACTTTCTAAAGTTGAGCTAAAGGATAAGATTAACGAGTATGCAGGAAACTTATCGCATGGGCAAAGAAGACTGCTTGAGATAATGAGAGCGGTTGCACTTAATGCTGACTTGTATCTTTTTGACGAACCGACTGCCGGTGTTTTTCCAGAAGTAAGAATAAGGATTCTTACCCTGTTTAAATCTCTAAAAGAAGAGGGCAAGACAATAATCTTTGTCGAACACAATATGGAAACGGTAAGAGAAGGAGCGGAAAGAGTAATTGTTCTGGATAAAGGGAAAATCATAGCTGATGGTGAACCGAAAATTGCTCTCGAAAGCGAAAAGGTCATAGAAGCTTATTTTGGGGGATAATTTGTTGCTTGAAACGAAAAACCTGAGCGCTGGTTATAAGGGAATGCAGGTGATTAATAAGATTAACCTTGGGTTAGAAAAAAGCGAGATTGTAACCATTGTTGGTCCGAATGGCTCTGGTAAGACAACGATATTAAGAGCTTTGGTCGGAATTATTGAAGAGTATGGTGGAAGAATTTACGATGGAGATATTATATTTGAAGGCAAAAGGATTAATGGCAAAGAACCTTACGAACTTTTGCGTTTAGGTATAGCGTTTGTTCCAGACGGTGGCAAGGTATTTCCAAGTATGACCGTATTAGAGAATCTGGAGATGGGCGGTTTTATTCTTAATGATAAAGAAGAATTACGAAAGAGAATTGGAGAAGTGCTTGAGTTATTTCCGATTTTAAAGGATTTAGCAAAAAGAAAGGCAATGGGACTTTCTGGTGGTGAGAAGCAAATCCTTTCATTGGGAAAAGCATTAATAACAAAACCCAGGATTCTAATCCTCGATGAACCGGCAGCCGGACTTTCACCAAATTATACAATGATACTCTTTGAAAAATTG
>JAOUPE010000334.1 GCA_029880025.1 Caldifarciminota bacterium | reverse complement strand
CTCTTACTATTTGCTTTCCTCTCTGCAACCGAATTGTTGATTAACGGTAACTTTGAACAAGCGATTGAGAATGGCTGGCAATTTGATACGAGTGCTTCTTACTGGGCTTATAACTCCAAGTTTTTTTATTATCCCGATTTAGACTTGGAAGCCTTAGTGAGAAAAACTTATGCGGGTTATATCCTCTTGTATCAAACCGTGACGATTCCTTCGACCGATATCAATTTCTCATGTGCGGCAAAATTATTGGTTGGTGGTGGCTCGAGCACTTGCATTCCAGCTGCCGCAATTATGATAAGCTACATAGACAGTATGGACAACTATTTAGGTTCGACCAGGATTTATCGTTCTACTTATCCAATCTGGTACAATTCGGATACCCTCCATTTAATTACCGAAGCCGACACCTTTTGGCGCAATTATTCTTTAAATTTGAATGACGAACTAATTAACCTGCCTGGCATCAATCCAGCCAATGTGCATCAGGTTGAAATCGGGCTTTTAGGCTTCTGCACTTCGGGTTGAGGAACTCCTGAGGCGAAGGTCTTCGCCGATGATATTTCCCTTTATACTACCGATAGTCCGGGTTTAAATTTCCGTCGCGCCACATTTGATGATTCAACCGGCAACAATAATCATAAAATCGACCCGGGTGAAAACGGTGATTTGATTGTTGGCTTGAGCAGTGCTGGTTCAGCAATTACCGGACTGAGTGGTATTCTTCGTTCGGATGACCCTTGTGTTATGATAACCGATAG
The DNA here is from genome assembly GCA_029880025.1 of Caldifarciminota bacterium. GTDB lineage: Bacteria > Hydrothermota > Tepidihabitantia > Tepidihabitantales > JAOUPE01 > JAOUPE01. The sequence continues at coordinate 1,820 of JAOUPE010000334.1, read as the reverse complement.
TGCAGGAGTTTTTGGTAACCTCGGGGTAGGCGATACAATTCAAAACGAAGCCGATTGTTTTACCATCAGCGTGAATTCGAACGCACCGATTGGCAATCTTTTAGAATTTGAGTTGCTGGTAAATGGCACAAGCGATTATGCCTGTACCCTAAATTTCTCAATCATGGTCGGTGATAGTATGAACCTGCCGACCGGACCCGATGGTTATGGTTACTATGCGTATGACAATACCGATATCAATTTTACTCAGTGCCCAACCTTTTCCTGGCTAGAAATTGGTGGAGTTGGAACTCAGCTTATTGGTCTGGGCGATGACGAAACCAGACCGGTTGATCTGCCGCCCAATTTTGGACCTTTCAGATATTATGGAGTAGATTACAATCAAATTTCAATCTGTTCCAATGGTTGGATTGCGGCTGGCTACACATCGATGCAGAGTTACAACAATGAATCATTGCCTTCAATCCGAAGTCCAGAGGCAATAATTGCGGTGAGCTGGGATGACTATAACCCATTATATGGTGGCGGAGTCTGGTATCATCACGACGTTACGAATCACTGCTTCATTGTCGAATATGACAGCGTCTACTATTATGGCTCGGAAATCCTTTGGGATAAATTTCAGGTCATCATCTATGATACAACGATACATACCGCAACTGGTGACAATGCGTTACTTTTTCAATATCAGAGTAGCAACAATTATGGTTTGAACACGGTGGGCATTGCTGACCACACTCGAACGATTGGTCTTTGCTATTCATTCAATAACTTTTATCCAGCTACTGCTGCCTATCTGCAGTCAGAAAGAGCAGTATGCTTGGTAACCGATGAACCGACAGCAGTGAGTGAATACCCGGTAAAACCAGACCTGAAGGTCACTAATTCTGAACTTAAAGTTTGGGTTCGACCAACCGTGTTTAAGAACCGAACTGAAATCATTGTCTCCAGTTTGACTAAAAATACGAAAATTGCAATTTACGACCGAACCGGTAGATTAATAAATAGTCATGCTCAATTAGACAGAAGCCACTGCTTTCTATGGGATGGAACCGACAATGCGGGCAGAAAGGTAAAAGCCGGAGTCTATTTTGTGATTGTTCAAAACGAATTAGGCAAAGTAAAAACCCGACTCATCCGTATTGAGTAGCGAAATATTCTCAGATAACAAAGAGAGGGGACTTTTTATGTTCCCTCTCTTTTGTATTCTCGCATAATTATAATTATGCAAGCCGGACTTCACAAAAGAGCGCTTCTATCTTAAATAATTAAACACCGAATATTTTCCAGTGGTTTCAGTTCTTTCAGTGCGGTTCGGTGTTAAATCATTTATTATTAAGAAAGAATTTAACACTGAAGAACCCCGAATCTATTTTAGGCTTCCCCTCGTTTTTCAGTGCTTTCGGTGTGTTTCGGTGTTGAATCATTTAGTAAATTTATTTTCTTCCCTTCATCGGTGTCTTGCTGTGCCTTATCCTTGACATTGCAGTTTTTTTTTAGATACTACCCTGATGACAATTAAAGAATTTCAGAAATTGATTGAGGAACTCTATTACACCAAAGATAAATCAAGAGGAGTTACTGGAACTTTTTGCTGGTTCAGTGAAGAAGTTGGCGAACTTTCCCGTGCGATAAGGCACGGCAAGCGTAAACATTTAGCAGAAGAGTTTGCCGATGTTTTTGCCTGGTTAGTGACTTTAGCCAGTCTTTGTAAAATAGATTTGGAGCAGGCAACCAAAAAATATCAAAAGGGTTGCCCTAAATGCAAAAAAATTCCCTGTGTTTGTAAAGAAAAAAGAAGACGATTCCATAAAAATAAA
>JAOUPE010000333.1 GCA_029880025.1 Caldifarciminota bacterium | reverse complement strand
GAAATATCAAAATAAGCTCCAAATTCTAAAGCACCAAATCTCAAATAATATCTAAATTCCAATTTCCAAAATTTTAACTTTCTGCTATTTCTGTGGTTCGTAGAAAATTTCTTTTCTTTCTTATCTGTATTAATCTGTGGTTATATTTTTGGGTTTTTTGTATTAGAAATTATCGGAAAAGTGTTGACAGGGTTTATTAGGTTATTACAATGCAATAATAACTGAGGTATAATGAAGAACTTTTGTGAGGTGTTTGTAGATGCTATAGAATTTTTGTATATTCTTTCCTAAAGACTCAAAATTATGAAACGAAAAGAAATAAATTGTTATAACTAATCTATAGGAAGCGGTCAAGAATGACCTTTTTGATAAATGCTTTGGATTCAGTAAGAAAATTGACTACGTGAAATCACTCAACCAGTTTTTCTATCTTCGCCAGTTTGACCCAACTGTAACACCCGTAGTTAAAATAAAAGACAAAGAATTAATTATGCTTGGTTCGAATAACTATTTGGGTCAACTAATCATCCAAAATAAATCGACCCAACGATAAAGGCGATTCGAGCATACGGAACTGCTGCTTCAGCTAAGAGATTTTGTTCGAAGATATTGGCTTTCCCAGATTTTACGTGTAATCTTTTCTAAAATCTTATCGTATTCGACCATTTTATTGTAATAGGAAGAAGCGTTGACCGTAGAATCAGGTGAGAAATCAGTCCCCTTAGCCTGTGCGAAGTGAATAATTTTTGTCGCTTCTTCATAATGGTCACGTATTGGACAGGGTCTAAGCCAGTCGGTTTTCGAGGTCAGAAATTTTTGATTTAAACCATATTCTTCTTGCCACTGCCGAACTTTCTGGAAAAGAGGGGTCGACAAAACATCTTTGATGCACTTACCATTTTTATAGACCTCGTAGATATTAGTATTATGATAAGGGAAAAAAACGCAAGGACTCACATCACCATTCCAGTCGATATGAAAATAACCACCTTGTCTGCCACCTGCCAGACAGCCCTGAGAGACCGTGCCTTGATTCCAGAAATCGGCAATCATAATCTTTTTCTGTTTGATTATCTGCCAACTCCTATGCCACATCTCAATTCTCTGTTCCGGGGTCGGTATTAGCTGCGGGTTAGGGTTCCGACCAATCGGCATGTATTGGAAAATCCAGGCATAAGCTACTTTCTGTTTATAAAAAAAGAACTCAATGAATTGGTCGGAAAGAATTTCATGGGCATTATGACGAGTTGCGGTAATTGATAGCCCAAAAGGAACCCGGGCATTCCGTAAATTTTCCATCGCTTCTAAGGTTTTGTCAAAAATGCCTTTGCCGCGTCTTTTATCAGTCGTCTCTCTCATCCCTTCCACTGAAATCGCGGGCGTAATGTTAGCAAGTTCTGCCATCCTTTTGGCATAATCCCTGTCTATCATTGTGCCATTGGTGAAGACCAAAAATAAGGAGTCAAGATTTTCTTCTGCCAGGTCAAGAATCCCTTTACCATTATTTTTATAAATAAATGGCTCACCACCTGATATGACAAAAAATCTCATCCTCCAGAATCTCTTTGCCTCAGCCACAATACGACTCAAGACCTCATAATCCAGAATATTCCTTTCGGTTGCTGAATTAGCATAACAATCAGGACATTGAAGATTACACATCTTCCCAGGACTTATCACCATAAATACCGGAACATCTTTCAAATCAGGTGGATATTCTAAACCTAAAAGCGTTTTAAGTAAGTTCATCATCTTTTCAGAAGCCTCAATCCTTAGAGCCGAAAATAAGAGGGCACGGAGCATAAAGAACTCATCTTGGCGTAATCGGGGAAGACTTTTCCAACGGGAAAACCGAACTATTAACTTAAGAAAAGGGTCGATGGTCGAAAGGATAACCGACCCCAAAGATTTATGACGAACCGTCCAGATTACGGCATCGGTAAGTTTTTTCGCAGCAAAGGCCCGATTTGCCATTTTTGCCTCCTAAATAACAAAATAATAAACCAAATTTCATCGGTGTCAACCATTCTTGATACAAATTTAAAATATCCTGATTCAAGTTTTATCACCGTGCTCTAATTTTACCATTGAAGAATGGTTATGAGCCGAAGCTCGGAAAGTAGTATTTACTTCTCTCGCGCAGTTAAAATACAATAATCCGAGTATTAACTTCTGACCTATTTGACCTGACTTATAAATTTCAACGAATTTGGCGAAAAAAACAAATTATGCATATAATATAATATATTAAGAGATAGAATTCTTTTCGGCAAAACAAAAGAAAGTCTGAATAATTTTCCTTATATTACTCTTGACAAGTGTGAATTCTTGGATTAAATAAGAGCGGTGCGTGTCTTAAATCTTTTATACAATAAGGATTTGATTGAAGAGTTGGCAAGAATCGGTGTGGATAAACCAGCCTGGGATATTTTTTCGGCAAAATTAGAAAATCTGGCAATTAAATTAGAACATCTTCCAACCGGATTGGGAAATATTTTGAAACAGACCGCACTCTCTTTAGGTGCTGACTGTGCACTGCACCGAAATATTATTACCGGTAGAAGACGATGCTCGGATGCTTTA
>JAOUPE010000332.1 GCA_029880025.1 Caldifarciminota bacterium | reverse complement strand
TCCTGAGTCTGTTTCCGAGTCTAATCCCTTGTCTGCTCCTGAGTCTGATTCCGAGTCTATCCCTGAGTCGAATCCGGGGTCTGCTCCCGAGTCTACCTCCGAGTCTACTTAGGAGACCACCCCCTAGGCGGTACCCCCTCCCAGACAAAAATTAAATATAAAATATTAAAAATAAAATACTTAGAAGAAAATTTGACGTTATTTTTATTCTATTTATAAATAGAATGTCTTTGTTTAATATTTTTCAATTAGAATTAAAGAAGGAGACAAAAATAATGTTTCTCTTTACTAAAGAAATGGCAGAACTCTTAAAAAAATGCGAATAAAGTATGGTTTGTCACAAGCCGAGATTGCTGAAAGAATAGGAATATCTTCTTGGAGGTAGCCGCAACCTTTAGGTTGCGATTTCCTTACTTATAAGTAACGCTTTCATTCATAACTTAACAGTAAGCGAATCAGAATTTTCGAAAAAATTTTTTAGTTATACCGGCAAAATAAGTTGGGGAGAGCCGGTTTCAGGATGGTTTTGCAGATATGGTTTTACTTTGTAGACCTTTTCAATCAATTCCGGTTTTAATACCGATGCTGGTTTGTCACAAATAACCAATTGACCATTATCTAATAATAGGATTCGAGAACAAACCAGGCTTGCCAGATTCAAATCGTGTGATAAAAATACGATCGTCATTCCAGCATTATTCAGCCGTTTTAGGATTTTAAGAAATTCTACTTGATGAGTAATGTCGAGATGGGAGGTTGCTTCGTCTAATAAAAGGATTTTCGGTTCCTGTGCCAGAGCTCGTGCCAATACTACTCTCTGGCGTTCGCCAGCTGAGATTCGATTAATCGATTTATCTTTTAACGGAAAAATATCAGCCAGGGTTAATGCTTGAATCGCTTTATCAAAATCGGTTTTCTTCGGATTCTCAAATCTTTTTAAATATGGGTTGCGTCCCCAAAGCACAACATCCAGCACGGTAAATTCAAAGGTAAAAAAATTTTCTTGCGGCACAAAGCCAATAATTTTAGCCATATCATTTCGGCTAATGAGATTAATATCTTTCTCCAGGATTAAAACATTGCCGCTACGTGGTTTTAAGAGCCCAGCCATTATCTTTAGAATCGTTGTCTTACCTGAACCATTTGGTCCAATAATTCCAAAGAACTCTCCAGACTCAATCGCCAGAGAGAAATCTTTTAGGAAATCTTCTTTCTCGTAGCTAAAATTGATAGACTTTAATTCTAATGCGTTCATAATTTACTCTTTAGCAGATAGATGAAAAACGGGACCCCGAATAAGGCGGTGACGATACTTAGAGGCAGTTCGATAGGCGCAGCTGTTCTTGCCAGGATGTCTGCAAAAAGTAAGACACTGGCACCCAAGAGAAACGAACCAGGTATTAAGGTGCGGTGGTTCGGTCCAAATAGTAAACGCACGATATGCGGGATGATTAGCCCAACAAAACTGATTACACCAGTGAATGAGACGACCAGGGCGACTAATAAAGAGGAAATGACGAAGATTCCCTGGGTAACTTTTCTGGTATCTACGCCTAAACTTTCAGCCGCTTCTTCACTGGTTGATAGAATATCTAATGACCGCCAATAACTGAAAAGGAATATGCTGCCGATGACTGCTAATACGGCTGAGACAGTGAAAAGGGTAAGAGTGTTAGGGGTGAAAATCGTTCCCAGATGACCCATGAGAAGGTATATTGTTTGTGCCAAGGGTTTTTTTGAAAATACCATAACCAGCATGGTCAGACTGGAAAATAAGAAACTTACGATGACACCGGCAAGAACCAATCCAGTTTTGGTGATATGTCCTCTAATACGAGCTACACTATAGACAATGACAATAGTAAATAAAGCACTAAGAAATGAAAAGAGTAAAACTAACAGGTTGGTTCCACTGCCAAAGATTAAGGCGATACTAGCCCCGAATGCAGCACCACTGGCAACACCTAAAGTATAGGGGTCAACCAGAGGGTTCTGTAATAACCCTTGCAAGCTAGCGCCGACTAAAGAGAGAACCCCTCCGGCAAAAATTCCTAAGACGATTCTGGGTAGACGGATTCTTAAAGGAATCTCGAGCGAGCTGAAAGAGAATCCGGTCGGTCCGAGATATAGCGATAAGATGATTGCAACTGCCAGTAAAATCACAAGCCAAAACCAACCGGATTTTGTGAATAGCGAATTTTGAATATTGAATTTTGGGTTTGCGAAGGGTTCTGACATCAGGGATTTTTATAACTACTAATCGCTTGGGCTAAGGCTTTAATCCCTTCAATGATTCGAGGCCCGGGACGGAAAATCAAATCCGGATTAATGTCATCATATATTTGATTGTTTTTAACCGCCGAAATCTTCCACCAGCCGATGCGTTCTTTTAATTCTTGCTTTTTAGTTAACGGATGCAAAATAAAAATCTTCTCGGGATTGCGTTTAATAATTTCTTCCTGGTCAATCACCGGATATTCTTGAATTAAATCCTCAAATATATTTTTACCGCCGGCTCTTTTTATCACATCGTTGATGAATGAACCGTTCCCCACCGTCATCAAGGGGGTCGATGAGATTTCCAAAT
>JAOUPE010000331.1 GCA_029880025.1 Caldifarciminota bacterium | reverse complement strand
AAACAGCTTGGAAGATTTGGTTTAGGGTGATTAACTGATTATCTTAAGCAGTCTATAAGTCTCGGCGTCTATTTCGCCAGCGCTGGACTATACGCTCGACATTTACTTGCTTCGGGCTTTCAGCCCAACTCCTGGCAAACTCGACATCACTACTCTTTGGATGTGGGCTCGGAAAGTCAATCAGCACCCGGGTCGGCATGATAACAGCATCGCCCAGAATTAAAGCCTCGCCCGTCCTGAGTGCCGGGGTCATGCTCATTAAACCAGAAGCCGAGTCCGGCACCAGTTTACGCACGTAATTCTGGTCATCCGGGTTGGTAAGCCGCATCGCAATGAAATTGTTGCACTGGGATATTATGGTCTCAGAGAGTTCATTCGGTCGCTGGCTCACGAAAATCGCACCGATGCCGTACTTGCGACCTTCCTTAGCAATTCTTTCTACTGCCTTGTGCGCAGACGGGAACCCCTGATTACGCTGTCGAGGCACAAAGTTGTGTGCCTCTTCATACACCATCAGAATCGGAAGTCGGTCCGGCTCTGTGTTCCAGAGGTTGAACTCGAACACAACCCTTGATACCACGGCAACCACCACGCCAATCGCCTCGGATGGTATCCCGCTCAAATCAATGATTGTCATCCGCTTGCCGTTATTAAGCGACAGGTGGTTCTCGAGCAGCTCGATGAGGCTGGCGTCGTTCGTATACTTCTCAGGGCGGAATATGAACCTGTAACGCGGGTCAGACATCCGGCTGTCGAATCGAATCAGGAACCGGTCAAACACACCGTGCAGCGGTCCGGGTTCAAGCCTACCCTCGTCATTGTATACCATCTGGATATTCCAGTTCCTGATTAGACTAATCATATCATCGATGTCATAGGAAATCGGTGAATCAACCGTTATCGATGCGCCCAAGCCCAGTTTTTTATCACTGTCGGTTCCCTGCCGGGCACGAACCAAAGCATCCCTGAGCACCGTGATTTGATTCTTAGCAGTCATCTCGTTCAAGTCAATGTGCAGGTCAGTGAACTCATCGAAGTTCAAAAGCCAGTGCGGCAGTTCAACTTTGTCCGCCTCGATGATATGCACATCCTTGGGAAAAGCAGCTGCATACTCGCCGTGCAGGTCGAGTACGATAATATGGGTGTTTGGGTATTTCTTTATTGCCTGCTGCAGGATACTGGCGACCGTGCAGGACTTGCCACAGCCGGTGCTGCCGAGCACGGCAAGGTGATGTCCAAACAAGTGGTCGATGTTGACATAGACCCGCTGCTTCTCGTTATCAGCAACTGACGCAAATGAGAAGTCGAAATGACGGAATTCAGCAAATATCTTCTCCAGCTCGTCGGCGGTCACCATCTGGGCGGATAACCCGATGTTCGGATACATCGCCACACCACGCACGAACTTACCATCCGGCTTGAGCGTGCCGATAAGGATACATTCGGCAATATTCCGTCGGTCTCTACTACCGTTTAGCGAATCCATTTTTATTGCCGAAGATATTCCGATAATGCTGTACCCGCGGAACGGAATTTTTATGTGTGACCCGGGCTGACCAGGATAGTAGTCGCCAGTGAGCGGTTTGGTCGTATCAGCCATCAGTTCAACCAGCGCCTTTTCACCTCTTACTTCAATCACGTAACCGATGTCGGCTTTCATCTTTTATCTCCTTTGTTCAGGTTGCCCCTTTAGCTGTGTTCAGACTGCTCGTCCCCAAGATTTTTTTGAACCGCCTTTGTTTTTTGACATTTAACACACCTTGGCTTGGTTTGTAAAATTGACTATAAGGGGAAGTCTATTTAATAAATTTTCGGTTCTAAATTTTTTATATTTGGTTCTGAGCATAAGGTTCCCTACTACCGTAATTACGTATTATACAAAAATTTTGGGGTTCTGTCAACTTTCTTATTATGAAAGTGGTTATTAACTTGACTTTTAATTCATTTAATATAAAATTCTGGCATATGATAAAGAAGGAGGTTATATGCACAAATCATCAGTATGGTTAATTCCAATCGTTCTTTTAACTTTCTCCATTTCCCAATCCGAACCAATCTGGCATCCCTTTGCGAATAAAGGACCAGAAGCCATGACTGAAATCAATATTCCAAATTCTGATAATTATCGCACTACGGTTACTATCGATATCCCTGGTTTTTTGGTTGAAGAAGAAACGGTTGATGGAATAAATTATCATCATATTTCAATCCCAATCCTAAATGGCGGCACTTTGACCGAAGAAGGCAGTCCACAATTGCCGTTAATTGCCCGGTTCATTGCGATACCACCGGATAGAGACCCGGAAATTCGTATCACAGAAAAAATCGAAGAGACCTTTGTCGGTTATAATGTTTATCCTTATCAACCACCATTGCCTGATGTGCCTGAGGCACAGTCGAGTCAGACTTTTACTCTAAATGAGAAACGATATACGACCGATGCATTTTATCCTGAAGCATTTGTTACATCCGATGACCCGGCAATCATCCGGGATTATCGGGTAATACCCTTAATCATTCAGCCGGTTCGTTATAATCCGGTGACCAAGGAACTGGTTATTGCCCGACACATTCAAATCGAACTGACCTATTCCAGG
>JAOUPE010000035.1 GCA_029880025.1 Caldifarciminota bacterium | reverse complement strand
CGTCAAAAGCTGATATTAAACAGATTCCCTTTTGGGCTAAAAATTTTATTTCATGATTATATCTAATATCAATCTTAACTAATTTTTCAGGTTCAGATATGACCGAAGCACTATTCAAATTATTGGTTTGGCTGGATTCAACCAGGATGGCTGAACTTAGAAGAAATAAAACAATGAATTTATTCAAGATAAGGCTCACTTACTTATTCGATTTTAAATGATATCTTATACCCTGTCAACCATAGCTTTCATTAACTCTGGTCTGCATATACTATTTAAAATTCAAGGTTGCTTTAAAGTAAATTACTTAGAATGGTGTGTCTTTGGATTTTAATAACGATTCCCTGATTGGCAAAATAATTAGCCAATTAATCAAAGCTTACCCGACCCTCAATTTTTACTGAATGATAAATAATTTCTAAGTCTTCGGGTTGGAATATAATGCCATTATGTTTAACCAAATCATTTGGTAAATCGGGATGAAAAGGTCCGTGGATTAGCAGGTTCTCGCCTAAATATAAGACATAGTTACCAAAGGCATTTCGGATGAAACGTTCTTCTGGTTCGGTCGGCGGAAGTCTGCCGAGAAGTTCATAATAAAAGTCGGGCAGGTAAAAATAAGGTGATTCCTCTTTGGCGATCACCTGTAATATACCGCTTGGCAAAAAACTGGTTTTTCCCAACTCCGGCAAAAGCCAGATTTCAAAATCCATTTCGCGAATCACTTTGTCTTCAACCTTTAGCCAGGCTTTTTTAGTTTTTCGGTCTAATACTAAATAATAATCCGATATATTGGTAAGTTCCTCTTTTAATCGCTGTAAGGTGAGCTCTTGGTCCAGTTTGATTGAGCGTGAATTTAAGCTCTCGTTGGCAAAAAAGTATTTTTCATTAATCTTAACCAATCCATCGATTTCGACTTTGATAACACGCTTTATTACCGCATCGGTTAAACGAACCAAGGCAATTGTGAAAATCAGAGTTATGATAACAAAAATTATTCTCATTTGCCGTAGATATAGATTTTAGCACCCAATGATAAGGAGTCGTAAAGTATGCCGATACCTTCTTTTGGTAAACGAATACAACCATGGGATACTCTCCGACCCAAGAGGTCCTCATGGGGCGTGCCGTGAATCATTATGCCGCCACCTAAATCTAAAGCATAGGCGCCTAATATTCCACGCACGATGCGTCGATAAGAATTGGCGGATGGTATTGATTCTTTCACTTCGATGAATGCCCAATCCGGTTTATACCAGACCGGGTCTTTTATCTTTCTTAAAATCCTTAAAACACCTTTCGGCGTGTCAAATACCCATTTTCTTCCCCATGGTGCGATGAGGGTATCGCCACTACCCGAAGATATAATGAATTCATTAATAATCCGATTTCCTTTTTTTAAAAACAAAACATTGTTGAACAGGTCGACTACCGCATAATAGGCTGCATCGTTTTTCGTCGCCTGATTAATCTGCGCTTCCTGTAGCTTAGCTATTTTTGATTCTATTTCCTGTTTGAGTTTGAAATTTATCATATCGTTCTCTTTTATTTTTCCCCGCTCCCTAAAAACTCTTTGACCCTGCCTGATTACATCGTATTCAATTGCTTCCTTAAATGGCATCAAGATTTCGGCGATAACGATTAGACAGAAACTAAGACCGATTAAAAGTATCGTCAATAAAAAAAGTTCCCGATTTTTCCTGGTCGGCATATTTTTCTTTACTTAAAAAATTTTAGCTGTTTGTTTTCCAAATTTAATAATAACAAACTAACAATTTTTGTCAATCCAGCCCCGCTAATCCTTATCCTTTATATATAAATCGAATTTCTTTTAGTTAGCTTTAGTTAGAATTCAAAATTATGAGTTTTTTTACACACCGATTATTGAATTCAACAAAATAGATACCTTGTGCTAAGTTTCGAATTATATTATGACCCGGTTCTAAGATTGTTGCGATTTGTCCTGAAGCAGTGAATACTCTTACTGGATAAGAAGTGGCAACCTGCACGAAATTTCTTGTCGGATTGGGGAAAATCAATGGTTCTACTCTCTCCCGACACAAAACCTCTGGCTCATTCATATCAATCATACCATCCGGATAATATTTAATGGTCAGGTAATCACGAAAAGAACCCAAGCCAAAACTGTAACCGGTCACATAGAAATAACCTGAATCATCGGTTGTAATGGCAAAACCCAGGTCATCCATGTTTGCCTGATAGTTATAAACCGCAACCCAACAAGTCTCACCTAAAGGACTGTACTTTATTGTTACACAATCGGCATTCGAAGCAATACTTCGAGAATAACCAGTGACACCGACATTACCCGAAGGGTCAAGGGTAATTGCATTACCCATATCGATATTATTATCCAGACCGTTATACCGATTGACCCATTGCTCGGTTCCGGCTGAGTCGTATTTGATGGTGGCAAAATCACTGTATAAATTGGAACTTGTGCTTGAGCCGGTCACATAGACATTAAAATTACCATCGACTGCCAAAGCATTAGCTCGGTCGTCTTTTTGGTCTGGACCATTATATCTTGCCACCCAGGCTTCCTGACCATTCGAGTCGTATCTGATTGTTACATAATCATAGGTCGTATCTACCCCCCGAGAATAACCAGTTATCCATACATCGCCAGATTCATTCACTTTAATCGCCACCGCACCATCTGATTCATTACCGGTTCCATTATATCTTGCCACCCAAACTGTTTCGCCTTGAGGATTATATTTAATGGTCAAGCAATCATCGAAATAAGAGTTATCTCCATAACTGTAGCCGGTAACAAAGCAATTTCCTATCGAATCGATTGCAATCGCTAATCCGGCATCGTTAGAATTGCCGGTTCCATTATATCTTGCCACCCAGAGTGTCTCGCCTTGGGTATTGTACTTAATCGTGCAATAATCCCAGTGCGAACCGGTTCCTGTGCAAAAACCGGTTACATAGACCTCGCCTTGAGGCGAGACGGCAAGGGCATAAGCCTGGTCATCCTCATGGGCTGGACCATCATACCTTGCAATCCAAATCGTCTCACCCTGATTGTTATATTTAATCGTCGCAAAGTCATATTTTGTAGTTCCGCCCCAACTGAAACCGGTGACATAAACATTGCCAAAATCATCCAGACCAATCGCTTTTGCTCGATCCGTCGAATCCCCGGGACCGTTATATCTTGCTACCCATTGTTCGACCCCAAAACGGTCATATTTAATCGTTGCATAGTCATAATTTTCTCCGTAGTCAATTGGGCTCCAACCGGTCACATAGACATTTTCCATATCATCCAGCACGATGGCATGTGCTTCATCGTCCGGATTTTCGCCGGGCGTCCCATTATATCTTGCTACCCAGACTTGGGAAAATATAAAAAATGGGAACAGCAAAAAAATCAAACCCATCTTCTTCATGAGCTGCCTCGGCTATGATGCAAATTAATTATTATAGCTACCTCTGACTACTTGATTTTAAATTTTTGTATAAAGATGGCTGGTTCGGATCCGCCAAAATCAGCGCTCACTACTGCCATGTAATTTCCCGATTCAAGGATTCGTTCGTAGTCCTGTTCAAGTTTTGCAATACAATTCGGTAAAACTGCTACCGGAAACTCATCCATACCTAAAAGTCCAACCAATTCAGACTTCGGTTCCCCGATATAGGTAAAATCTTTAGTCTCTGGTGTCTGGGGTAAATACTTCAACTCAATCTTTACTCTTGGCTTTACGTGAATATAACCCAGATTTTTTAAATAAACCCCAAAACGTGGTGGATTTCCTTTGGATACCTCGACCTTGGTTATCTCAATTTTTTTCTCGGCGATACCAGTAACACTAAGAATTACGGGTATTTGTATTGGAGTAGGCAAGGAAGTATCCTTGGCACTAGCCAGCATAGCCTGCATATCAATACAGGCATAGCGACCACCCGGATTTGTGTCCGGTATTTGAAAAGTGATTTTAAAGATTTTAGTTTGTCCCGATGGAATCTCCAATAGTTCGGGTTCAACCTTTAGCCAGTCAATACAGGAGAATTTATCATTTCCGGTATCAGGAGCTACAATGTCGCCGTTTTCATCAAAAAGCAGATACTTTAATTTAGTTTTAACCTTAACCAGTTCATGTTCTTCGTTACTTAACGCTAAAACCTGGGTGCGAAAACTATTGGGCGGCACTGCCAAATCTAAAACCTCTCTACCGATTACAACACTAATCGGTGAAGTTGCCAGAAAAGAACCTCTTCTTTCCAATATTCTTCTGGAAACGGAAAAGGGCAATCGTCCAATCGCGGACGAGATTCCCCCATAATTAATCACCGCTTCGGCAACATAGTCGCCGGCTAATGGTCTTTTAATGACCGAAGTGAACTTGACTTCGGTTTGGGGCAAAACCGCACCGCGGCCGGCGCCTAAGGGAAATTCACGCAATCTTCTTCCTTTTTTGTCGGTAAGGAGAAGACGACCTTTGGCTTTAATATGAATATTATCCCGGTTAAAAACTTTGGCACTAACTACCAATGCATTGTTGGCTGCTTTTTTAAGAATTCTTACGTATTCTGGAATTTCGGTGGCGGGTTTAACCTCGATTTCGGTCACTTCAACACTTTTTGGTCTTGCCCTTATTCCGCTCTTAATGGTGAGTTCAATATGGACTGGAATCTGAAAATGAAAGGCAACCGATGCACCGGCATAATCCTCTCCCATCGGTGTAACTTTTGGTAAAAGGTCGAATACGATGGCACAGTATCGACCACCACTTACCCGTAATGGCACTTGAATTTGGAAAGGAATTTCCTTTCCTTTTTTTGGACCTAAGACTATTTCCATGGTATCGAGCTTGAGCCAGTCGGCACAGGAAAATTTCCCGGTTCCTTTCTCGATGGCTTTGTAGGTGCCGCGTTCTGATTGCATAACATCGGCTGGATAGACAAGGTATCGATTAGTATCTTTTTCACTCTCATTAACTAAAAGAACTTTGAATATCCTTTTGGCGCCGGCGGGCAGTTCCATTTCAATCAATTGTGGGGTGACGGTAAAACCAACCTGACCTTTTGCCGAAGTAATTAATAAAATATTTAGAAAAATTAAAAATTTAATGAGATTTCCCTTTTTCATTTTGTCTCCTTTTTCTAAAATCAGTATAAATTGAGAGATGTCTTATGTCAATATCTCGAGTTGTCGATTGCAATCGCCCGATAGAGTTTTTTAGACTGTTCTGACCAACCGATTTTAATAAAATTGAGATTTCTAAATAATTTTATTTTTAAACTTAAACCCCTCAACAAGGGGAAAGAAGAGAACTGCTTATTTTTGTTCTTTTTTAGGCTGTTCGAAAGTATCCAGTTTCTGGGTCAATCCAATCCTTTATCATCTGTAACTCGATGTGGATCTGAGCACCATCCGGGTCAACGTATTCACAAGCGCTGTTGCAGTTGGTAACGTGGATGTAGTTCCAGAGTTTCATCGAAATGCCATCATGCAGGTCTTGCGAATCCTCGACGTACAACACGACATCATTGAGCGCAGCAGCGGCTACCCAGTCGGTTGAAGTTCTTGGTGGTGGGTTATTGAGTTCGGACAGAGCATAGAATACTTCGATATACTGGTCAATCGAATTAGCATTGTACAGATCTTGGAAACCACTGAAAGTAATTTCCACATCGTAGTTGCTCTTCAGCGTAGTAGTAATGCAGTCGGCAGCATAGTAACCATCAGTCTGGCAGAGATTCGGACCAACTTTTCGAATCTTCCATTTCCATTCGGTTCCGCTGAGTGTCCATTCGATCCACTGTGCCATTGATGCTCTGGTGAAGACGTCGATGTGCCACCATTGTTTGTTGCAAGAACCTTGGGTTGGAAACTGACCCCAGCATCTAGCTAAAGCCATTGGATTGCCAACGCCTTGAGTGACCCAGGCACCATTATCTTCGTACCAGGTCTCTACTTCGGTCGCGAGAACGACCGCGGCTAAAACGGCAATTAGTATTCCCAGTTTTTTCATTTTTTTTCACCTCCTTTACCGCAAAATCTCCTATTTCTTGTGAAGGCAAGAAAGTTTACCGACCTCTGGGTCGTTCTTGCTTGCCAAGAAATAGGGCAAATAAGTGATAATATAGGGGCAGTTCTCTTCGCTCCCCTTGTTTGAGAGATAAATTCTCTAACTAATTCCAGTAAATTAAAAGAGCTAAACTTAAGTTTCAGCCAAATCTTATTCGATATCGGTTTCGATAACCAATTCATCGCTTATCCTGCGTTTCCAGCGAAAATTCTGGCGCGATCCAATCCTTAAATCCTTGTAGGGTAAAAGTAATGGTTGGGTTATTCTGATATTCACCAGCTTGAGTTTGATTGGTCACTTCGATCATACTCCACAGGTTCCAATCTTTGCCGCCAATCGGTGCCGGTATGATAAAGTCGGAACGGTTAAGTTCCGTGGCAGTAATCCAAGCATCATTTCCTTTTGGTGGCGGACTCGATTGTGAAATTGCATACCAGGTTTCAATTTGGGAACCATTTGGACTATTAGGGTCTAGTTCGGTGAGATTGGCAAAACCTTCAAAATCAACCAGTACATCCAAATCGGACCGAATCCAACCACTCAATACCTGGCAGGCGAAGACGCCGTACTTTCGCACTCGCCAGTGCCAATCGGTAGCACTCAATTGTAATTCCCAATTATAAATAATAGTATCCTTTGGCTCATTCATCGGATTAAATTCGAGAAACTGAACAGGTAATGGCAGGTTAGGTTTTTCCTCAAAATTTTCGCAAGCGGAAATAGCCTCGGCTTTCTGAGTGTTCAAATCGACCGCCCGGTCAATTTTGTAACCCAGACTGGAAGCCAAGGAAATTATAATTCCGTAGACAAACAGCGAGTTCACCTTAGGCAACCTTCCTAATTAAATACGTATCTAAAATAATAAAATTTTCCAGAATTGTCAAGTAATAATTTAATGTTTTTTGGTAATTTTTTGCCATTTTTCGGTCATTTTGTGCTTTTTTGGGTATTTTTATTAATAATTTACTTAAATACATCTTATTATTTTTCATTTAATACACTTTAAGGTCATATTAACTTTAGTGGGGTTAGGGTCCTCAATAATCATAAGCACTGTTACAATTTGTAATATGTATATAATTCCAAAACTTTATCGATACTTCTCGTCATATTGAGTAGGACACTCTTCACATTTGTTTGGTGCCTGAACATTGATGAATGATAAAAATATAATCGTAATGGCTAAGGGTTTCTTCATTTAAATTCCATTATTTCCATTTCCACTATGATTTCTTTTTCGCTCTAAAACGGTTCGCTCTTTTAAACTCATCATCCGAAACTTCTGGGGTGAAACGCCCATCTTTCTTCGAAACCATTTCGAAAAATAGTAATGGTCACAAAATTTTAATTCGTGGGCTATTTCAGTTATCTTTTTATTACAATTTGTAAGAAGATGTTGTTTGGCAATCTCCAACCTTTTTTCTTCGATTAACTCTTTTGGGGTATAATCTCCGAACCAACGACGATAAAAGGTTCGAACTTTGATACCTAATCTAATCGATAGCTTTCTTACGGTTAGATTTGGATTTTGCCGCATCGCAACTTCGATTTCCCTATTATACATCTAGACCTCCTTACCACAAAATATTCATCCAAATTTTTAAGAGTTACAAATTCATGTTAAGTCTGGGAGCCCATCCCAAATCTCACACCTTTCGCTTTTAATTATATTAAAAATTTTTGTTTTGTCAATCAGAAAATTGCAAAAAGTTGGTAATTCTAAGTCAAAGATCGGTTATTTCTGGAATTTTTTGGGCAGAATTAGCCTGCCGCTACCGTAAAATCAACACTTTTTCCATGTCTGAGGTACCAGAAATTTTACAAAAATAGACTCCAGAACCGAGCAATTCACCCCTATCATTCCTACCGTCCCAGACCAACTCAGCTCCAGAAATTTGGGGGGTACCACCAAATTTTATATCAAAAGCCTTGACTCGTATACCTCGAATATCAAAAATTTCAAGCTTGGTTTTACCTCTTGCAGATGGGATATAATTAATCGAGGTATAATCACGGAATGGGTTAGGATAAGCCAATAGCTGTTGGTTGGACACGTCGTAGAGGTTATTTGGTTGTTCGGCTATACCAATCTCATCTCTCAGGACGGCAATTTTTCTACCATCGTAGCAACCAACATAGACCCGGTTATCAATACTATCCCAGGCTAAGGGTCTTGGTCCAAGACTAACAATAATGCTTGCAACAATTTCATTAGTTTGGCAATTTATAACCCTGACCGTTGATGGGTAATATAGACAACAATATAATTTATTATTGGTTCGATTCCAGAGTAAATTCCAAGTCGTGCTATAAACCATATTCAATGTCGTATCGACCTGGTCGTCATAACCGTCAATAACCGAAATCGTATTGTTCAGGTTATTTGAACAATAGACCTTATTATTAATTGAGTTATCAGCAAGAAACTGAGGTCCTTGACCAACCCGAACCGTTGTAATGACATGATTGGTTGCCCCATTGATAATTGTAACTGAACTGTCAAGACGATTCGTGCTGTAGATTTTATTACTGAGCGAATTCCAGATTACCTCTTTTGGACTATCACCAACACCGATATGAGCGATTAGGTGTTGATTGCTGCCATCTAAGACAACGACCTCGTCGGTCTCTTCGACGGCACAATAAATATAATTGTTCGTAGTATTCAACGCAAAAAACTGGGGCCACATCCCAACATAAATCGTCGTGTCAATTTGATTGGTTGAACCATCAATCACCGTTATATTATCACTCCAGTTATTGGCGCAATAGACTTTATTATTCAAATGATTCCAAAGTAAGGCACTGGGCCAATAGCCAACCGGAATTGTCGCATCAACCTGGTTTGTGTTACAGTTAATGACGGTAACATTATCACTGCTCCAATTCGCGCAATATACCTTATTATTTATTCGATTAAGGGCTAATGCCTGATGGCTATGAGGTCGTGAACCTACCGGTATTCTTGTTATTATTTGATTCGTTGCACAATCAATAACTGTAACATTATTGGTCCATTCATTAGCGCAGTAGAGCCGATTGTTGTTCGGATTCCAGACAAAGGCAATTGTTCCACTATCCGGGGCGATGTCGATAGTTGTTTCTAACCATTGACCATATAATAATTGAAGAGAAACAATTAAAATCACAACAAAAATAAAATTTCTTATCATTATATAAAACATTTTAATAGTTCATCTATAGATGTCAATACTTTTGGATGGTTGGAAAAATGATTAAAAATGAATCTGTAATGATTTTATACGACTTTTATTGCTAAGTTATTAATTAACAATCACATATTAACTAAGAGCAATCAGAAATAACTGAGATGAAATATTTTCGTCTTTTGTAATTCGTCTCGGTACTCTCAACCGACTCTGCGAGTAGCGCCAAACGATAAACGACCATCTGCGGTTTCTTTTCTACTCTGCTATCTCTGCGGTTAATTTCCTCTCTGTGTTCTCTGTGGTTAATTTCTTATCCGTGTCCATCCGTGGTTTCTTTCTCTGATATCTCTGCTATCTCTGCGGTTAAATTTCTGTATCATCCGTTGTTAAGTCTTTCATGTTTTCATGGATTCAATTGGTATTTTTGTGCCAAAGCAATTATGCCTAATAGGCATATAAAAATCACGCCAAATTTTCTTCTAACTCGTCCTTCGTCAATCGCTTATCGTATTTTCGTCAAAGAGAGGGGGTACCACCTAGGGGGTGGTCTCCTAAGTAGACTCGGAGGCAGACTCGGAAGTTGACTCCGTATTAGACTCAGGGATAGACTCGGAACCAGACTCAGGAGCAGACAAGGGGTGAGACTT
>JAOUPE010000330.1 GCA_029880025.1 Caldifarciminota bacterium | reverse complement strand
AAAACTCGACAAGTTCAGCTGGAGAGGTTCAAAGCCATGAAACGAAAGAAGCCAATTTTTTGCAACGGACAGATGGAATCGAAAGAAATAAAGAAATTTTGTGAAATCAGTGAAGAATGCGCTAAATTATTAAAAACCGCAATTGACCGATTAGGACTTTCGGCTCGGGCTTATGACCGAATTATTAAAGTATCACGAACGATTGCGGATTTAGAAGGCGTGGAAAATATAAAACCATCTCATATTTCCGAAGCGATTCAGTATCGCAGTTTAGACCGTAATGTTTGGACTTAGGTATGAAAATTAATGATTACAGCGATTTATTAATCGATTTCAGTGATGTTAATAAATGATGTCATCGCCGTAATCGTCTCTTTATCGTCGTAATCACGGTTCAGAAAGGAGTTTAATTTGAAAGACAAAATCGCAAAACGCGAAGCCAAAATCGGAATTGTTGGCTTGGGTTATGTCGGTTTACCGATGGCGATAGAAATTGCTAAAGCCGGATTCGATGTCATTGGTATTGATGTCGATGCCAAAAAAGTGAAATTGATTAATGCCGGAAAAAGTTTCATCGAAGATGTTCCCTCCGAAGAATTGGAATCATTGGTATTAACCAAGAAAATTAAGGCTTATAAAACTTATCCGGTGTGTAATCAATGTGATATTATAAATATCTGTGTCCCAACTCCATTTACTGATACCAAAGACCCGGATATCAGTTATATTATCGATTCCGGAAAAGAAATTGCCAAACATCTTAAGCCCGGACAGCTAATAGTGCTTCGCAGCACAACTTTTCCTGAGACCACCGAAAAAATTCTCCTGCCGATTCTGGAAAAATCAGGATTGAAAGTAGGTAAAGATTTTTACCTCTCCTATGCGCCCGAACGAATCGACCCGGGCAACAAAGCATTTACGACCAAAACCACACCGGTCGTGTTAAGCGGTGTTACCAAAACCTGCACCGAATTCACCAAACTTTTCTATTCTACTTTTGTTGATGAAGTTTTCGCCGTCTCTTCACCCCGGGTCGCGGAAATGGCAAAACTCTTAGAAAACATCTTTCGCAGTGTCAATATCGCTTTGGTCAACGAATTGGCATTGATGTGCGAAAGGATGGGCGGAATCGATGTTTGGGAAGTTGTGCATGCCGCCGGAACCAAGCCGTTCGGCTTCATGTCATTTTATCCAGGACCTGGGATTGGTGGGCACTGCATTCTGGTTGACCCTTACTACCTTTCCTGGAAAGCACGCGAATATGACTTTCACTCTAATTTTATTGAATTAGCTGCCCAGACCAATGAAAATATGCCTTTTAAAGTCATCGATAAGTTTTATGAAATCATGGCAAAAAAAGGGGTTCCCTTAGCCAGGGCAAATATTCTAATATTGGGCGTAGCATTTAAACGCAATGTTGGTGACACCCGCAATTCTCCGGCAATTAAAGTGATGGAATTACTCTCGGATAAAGTGAAAAGAATCTATTATAATGACCCTTATGTGCCAACCTTAAAAATATTAAATAAGCGGTACAAGTCGGTCGCTTTGAACCGGGAACTATTGCAGAAAGTTGACTGCGTATTAATCCTCACCGACCATGCCAAATACGATTACGAGCTGATTTTGAAAAACGCCGATTTAATACTCGATACGCGCAATGCGATAAAGCAACGAGAACACCCCCATCTCTATACCCTTGGCTACCAACCGATTTGAAATGAATCGAAATTGGCGTTTTGGTAATTTATTGTCAAAACCCGATTCGACCAAACAGACTTTTTAAGTTGACATATTTATTTAATTAAAGTATAATTTCATTTTATGAAAAAGGTCTCAGTCGACACCGAACCTCTCTCTCAAGTAAAAACACCAGTCCCAATCCGTCAACCGAAAACAAAATTTAGAATGTTATAAAGGAGTTAATCCTCTAAAAATACCGCACAAGACCGTGCAATATTTCTTCCAAACTAAAGCGTTAAAGTTAAATAAAAGAATAAGTAATATTTTAATTATTTTTGCCAAACATAGGAGGAATAAATGAAAAAATTCATCGTAATCCTAACCTGTCTACTGGTTCCTGCAACCATTATTTGGGCAGGAACGATTTCCAGAACTATCACATTTTCTCAATCTGACCTTAGAATTGATAAAATCGACGGCTATGATGTTGTGATGCTGCCTGGTTGTGTCAACACTTATGAAGAAGGTAATCCGCTTTTACCCTTAGCCCTGTATACCGTATGCATTCCGGCTAATGCGACCGTAACCGATATCGAAGTGCAAGAGCTTAGAACGGTTGAGTTGCCTGGTGAATACTTAGTCTATCCGGTTCAACCGGCACAACCGTTTTCGTCAAACGGTCCTGTCCAATTTCAAAAACCAAATCCACTGGTTTATTCATCGGCTAAACCCTATCCCCAAGCGATAGTTGATTTTGGTTCAACCGGAAATAAAAGTGGCTTCCGTTTATGCAATTTTACGATTTCACCTATCCAATATTTCCCAAGTCTTGGTAAATTACGATTACATACGGCAATTAGAGTTAAGATTACTTATGAAGAAGGTGAAGTTACACCTTTACTCTTAACATCGAAACA
>JAOUPE010000034.1 GCA_029880025.1 Caldifarciminota bacterium | reverse complement strand
ATGCGGCTGAATACAAGGCAATGAAGAAACTAATAAAAATTGAATAAAAAAGGAGGTGTGAAGTTACTTGATATTTTGAAGTTGTTGTAAATAAGTCTGCGAAAGGAGGCTACAATGCAGACAAAAAGATACATTATCATAACAATGGTGCTGGTAATGGCGATACCAGCTATTGCTGATTGGTTTACTGCCACTATATCAGCAGGAGATAGTCCTCAAGCCGTAGCGGTGAATCCTGTAACCAACAAGATTTATGTTGCTAACAATGCAAGTGACAATGTGACGGTGATTGATGGAGCAGCTAACTACACAATAACTATACCTGTAGGGACTGAACCTCGTGCTATAGCGATAAATCCTGTAACCAACAAGATTTATGTTGCTAACAATGCCAGTGATAATGTGACGGTGATTGATGGAGCGACCAATAATACAGCTACCGTAACAGTAGGAGATGGACCTAGAGCTGTATCGGTGAATTCGGTAACCAACAAGATTTATGTGGTAAATTATTGGAGCGATAATGTGACGGTGATTGATGGGGAAACCAATAATACGACTACTGTATCAGTAGGAGATGGACCTTATGCTATAGCGGTGAATCCGGTGACCAACAAGATTTATGTGGCAAACTTTGCTAGTAATAATATAACGGTGATTGATGGGGCAACCAATAACACAACAACTGTACCGGGAGGAGATTTGCCTCAAGGTGTAGCAGTGAATCCGGTGACCAACAAGATTTATGTTGCAAATTATTGGAGCGATAATGTGACAGTGATTGATGGTTCAACCAATATAGTTGATACAACAATAACGATTGGATTTAATCCTCTTAGCGTGGTAACGAATTCGGTGACCAACAAGATTTATGTAGCAAACTGGGGTAGTGGTAATGTAGCGGTGATTGATGGTTCAACCAATAACACAACAACTGTACCAGTAGGAAATGAACCTTGGGAATTAGCAGTGAATCCGGTGACCAACAAGATTTATGTAGCTAACAATGCAAGTGATAATGTGACGGTGATTGATGGTGCAACTAATACTACAACAACTGTACCTGCAGGAGATGAACCTCAAGCCGTAGTGGTGAATCCGGTGACCAACAAGATTTATGCAGCTAACAATGCAAGTGATAATGTGACGGTGATTGATGGGGCAACCAATAACACAACCACTGTAACAGCCGGATATCGTCCTTTAGATGTAGCAGTGAATTCGGTTACTAATAAGATTTATGTAGCAAACTGGGGCGACGATAATGTGACGGTGATTGATGGAGCGACCAACAGCACAACCACTGTACCAGTAGGAGATTGGCCTTATACCATAGCGGTGAATCCGGTGACCAACAAGATTTATGTGGCAAATAGGTTAAGTGATAATGTAACGGTGATTGATGGGGTGACTAATAATACAACAACTGTACCAGTAGGAGATGGACCTCTGGTCGTAGCGGTGAATCCGGTGACCAACAAGATTTATGTGGCAAATGAGAATAGTGATAATGTGACGGTGATTGATGGGGCGACTAATAACACAACAACCATATCAGCAGGTGATGGACCTTGGGGAGTAGCGGTGAATCCGGTGACCAACAAGATTTATGTAGCAAACTCATTGAGTGACAATGTAACGGTGATTGATGGAGCAACCAACGATACAACAATTGTATCAGCAGGAGATGAACCTTTTACTGTGGCGGTGAATCCGGTGACCAATAAGATTTATGTGGTAAACCGATACAGCGATGATGTGACGGTAATTGATGGGGCAACCAATAACACAACAACTGTACCGGTAGGAGAAGTACCTCAATATTTAGTAGTGAATCCGGTGACCAACAAGATTTATGTATCAAACCGTAACAGCAATAATGTAACGGTAATTGATGGAGTGAATAATAATACAACAACTGTATCAGCAGGGGATTATCCTTTGGGTGTAGCTGTGAATTTAGTGACCAACAAGATTTATGTGGTAAATGATGGTAGCAATAATGTGACGGTGATGGATGGCGCGACCAATAGTACAACAACTGTAACAGTTGGAAATGGACCTCGGGATGTAGCAGTGAATCCAGCAACCAACAAAATTTATGCAACAAACTATCACAATAGCAATGTGACTGTAATTAATGATGTGCCAGTCAATGATACCAAGGTAAGGGTAGAGATAGATACATTACCAAATAATGTGACGATTGAAGCTTGTCCATTATTAACCGGAAAAGGGGTAAACCGCTCTATTCCATATCGCACCAAGATGATGGGTGTGCTGAATTGGCTCAATACTACCCAACATTCCTGGACCTGGGCACAGATAACCAGCGGCGCTGGAACCGATTCAATCCAATGGGAATGGAGCTGGGGACAAGACTCGCTAATAGCCGGCGAGAATCTTTTGTGTATGGTTCCTTTGGAATCTGATGCCGGGATAACTAATAATGAAGGGCTTGGCACACCATTTGCCGGCAATATCCAGGTCTATCCGGTCTATCGGATTGTTAATAAGGATGTCGGAGTGACTGAGATTATTGCACCGACCGGCACGATTGACTCTGGAACAGTCGTTACGCCTGAGGTTAAGGTTAAGAACTTTGGTACGGTAACCTCATCCTTCTTTGTCTGGTTCAAAATCCACTCGACATCAGCACAATTACCTAAGACGGATAATGCTTTATCAAATTTCGTTAATGTTTCGCTAATGTCAACCATGAATCAAGCAACTTCTTTAAATAGTCTTAAAACCGAGGCAATAACCTTAAATTCAAAGCCGACAATTGAAAAAGGGTTTGACCAGATTTATGAAGATTCGGTTTTGGTTCATCTTGAACCGGGTGATTCAACAATTTGTAGTTTTTCTGCCTGGACCGCGATTGGTCCGGATACCTTTCAGCTAAAATCTTATACGATGTTAAATGAAGATATGAACCTAACTAATGACTCAGTTTTTGATTCGTTAATTGTCCGAAAAGCGATTCATGATGTTGGGATATTAAGTATTCTGGCTCCTACTGGTGATATCGATTCAGGAACGGTAGTAATTCCTAAAGCGGAGGCAAAGAATTTTGGTCTGATTTCGGAAAACTTTGCAGTTAGGTTTAAAATTGGACAATTTTATACTGATGATGAAACCATAACCTTAGATGCAGGAGTGATTGATACGGTAGAATTTACCTCTTGGACTGCAATACAAGTTGGTATTCATATTACTAAATGCACCACACTTCTGGCAAGTGATACGAATTTTACCAATGACTTTATGATGGATTCGGTTCGAGTCCGACCATTAGTCGGGACCTATGAACCTGATTATACCCAGCCTTTACCTAAATTCTTTACCCTGGAGAATAATCTACCTAATCCATTTGGACATAGAACGCTAATATGTTATGCCTTGCCTAAAGAATGTAATGTTAAATTGGAAATCTATAACGTCTCCGGTATTTTAATTCGAACCTTGAATGCAGGAATCGAGAAACCCGGATTTTACCGAGTTGTCTGGAATGGTTGTGATGATAAAGGTAAAAAGGTAGCAAAGGGTATCTACTTCTATTGTATTAAAGCCGATGACTTCAAAGCAACCAGAAAAATGATAAAACTCGAATAACCGAAGTCCTGATTGAAATAACTTAAAGGGCGAGTTTACTCGCCCTTTTTAATTATAGATAGTTAGTTGTGAGATAGCCCAGTAGGTGATTCCCTAGATTGCTCCCTAAGCAACCTCCGAAAAGACAGTGGCTAGTGGATAGTACATAGTGGCTGATGAAGTAAGATAAAAGAGACGACCAAAGATAATGGGTCGGTCTAGGAGTTTACCTCCCAGGTTGCTTAGGGGGCTACCCCGGAGGCTACTCCCGAGGTTGCTCCCCAGGTTGCTTCCGAAGCCGCTCCCCAGGTTGTCCCCGAAGCTGCCTCCAAGGCAATCCCGGAAGCTACCCCCGAAGCAACTTAGGAGGCAACTCCCGAAGCAACCTCGGAGGCGACTCCCCAAGCCACCTAGGGGATCACCCCCTGGACGGTACCCTCAACTCAAGCAATTTCCAATGTAAAAACCCCAATTTCCAACACTTAGAAGAAATTTTAGGTCAATTATAAGTTAAGTTATAACTTAACTTTTTCTGGCATAAAAATACCAACTGAATTCTGGAAAAAAAGAAATTTTTTTATGCATTTATTGTAATCTTGGTATAAAATAATCATTTCACAGTCTTTGAAATAATAATTGACACAATGCTATTTTTAGGTATTTTGATGTATCGGAATTTTAATGAAAATAAGTTCTGAACTAAAGAGAGGAGGTGAAAAATATGTTCATTTTTGCCGGATTGGTTAGTGCAATAATCTTTGTGACACTTGGTTATTTTGCCTTCTGGACCGCAATGCGAACCGGGACCGCTATCGAAATAGCTAAATTCGGAAAAATTATGGGAATCATTCTTTTCGTAATTGCTGGCTTGGCATTAATCTTTTCCTTCATGGGCGGACCATTCATGGGGCATATGATGGGCGGTGGGATGTTTTCTTATCCGTTCCGAGGCTGGGGCATGGGTCGAATGAGTAATGCAACTATAGAAGATATATACCAAGAAATAGAAGAGCTTGACGACGAAATCGACGACTTAGAGCAAAGAGTCAATGAAATGCCGGTTTTTGTTCAAGACCTGGTTAAACAAAATATCGAGCGGATGAAAAAGTAAAATAATATAAAGAATTGTAATATCTATTGGAGGGAGTGATAATATGCCGGAACAAATCCGAAAAGAGGAATTTAAGGTTGATGCCAATGAGTTGCTTAAGAAAGTAAAAGAAATAATACAGGCTGGAAATGCTCGAAGGATTATAATAAAGCAAGAAGATAAAACGTTATTAGAGGTTCCATTGACCATCGGCGTTGCCGGTGTTACCGCAATTACCCTTTTCGCTCCGGTCTTGGTTGCAATCGGCGCAATTGCTGGTCTGGTTACCCGATGCACACTGGTTGTGGAAAAAGTCGAAACAAAGAGTTAGCTTTAGATAAAATTTTAAAAATATAATCTAAAGAAAGGGGAGTAATGAAGATGGGATTCATCTTTAGTGGAATCTTTTGGGGAGTCATTATAGTAATCATTGGGCTTTCGATAATTCTAAATGTTATATTCGGCATCCGGATTCCGATTTTCAGGATAATCATTGCCCTTTTTCTTATCTGGCTTGGCATAACTCTGTTAACCGGCGGTTCGTTTTGGTCAAAGAACAAGAATAAAGCAGTTTTCGAAGAGAAGCGAATCGATTCGATAACGCCCCATGGCAAATATGACATAGTTTTCGGTAAAGGAGTAATCGATTTATCAAAAATCGTGCTCGAAGACAAAATTTTTAATGTCGAAGTTAATACCGTTTTTGCCAGCGGCACGATCGAAATCGACCCGAAAATACCGGCTAAAATTATCGTTAATTCGATTTTTGCCGGTGCCAGAATGCCGGATGGTAACACCATTGCTTTTGGGCAATATACTTATAAATCAGATAGCTTGAAAGAAGATACGAGTTACCTTCGTGTCGATGCTCAAGTTGTATTCGGTAGTCTGCAGATAATAAATAAATAGAGTAATGATTAGACAATACCATCATACGCAAATTGGCTACATGACTATAATTACATTAGGCATCGCGATGCTTTTCATTCCCGTTCTTATGGTGGTTTATGGTTTCAATTGGGTCGCTTTAGTAGTCCTAATTATTCTTGGAATCTGCCTGGCACTATTTGCTACATTGACCGTATTAATCGAAAGCGATTTTATCGAAATACGATTCGGCATAGGAATCATTCGAAAGAAATTCGCCTTGAAAGACATTGAATCATTTCGAATCGTGAAAAATCCCTGGTTTTATGGTTGGGGAATTCGTTTGACTCCTCATGGCTGGCTCTTTAATGTCTCGGGTTTTTATGCGGTTGAAATTAAGATGAAATCGGGCAAAAAATTTCGAATCGGCACCGATGTTCCAAGAGAGATGGAGCAAACGCTTCGACAATCAATTGTGACAGTAGCTCGATGATAGTTTATAAAGATTTATTGAAATTTAATCAAAATTTTAGGAGGTTTTATGAAAAGATATAATATGATACCGAAATGCTTTATGGCACTATCTCTGATTTTAACTGTAACATATGTAATAGCTGCTAAGACAGAAATGCCGGTTCGTTTTGTGGTTATTGGTGACCGGACGGGTGGGGCTGTATCCGGAATCTATGAGAATATCATTGCTGAAGTCGAACGAATGAAACCAGATTTTGTCATCACCGTCGGTGATATGATTGAAGGATATACCGATGATACCACTCTGGTAAAAAAACAATGGGAAGAATATAAAACGATTGTAATGCCTCTATCAATGCCAATCTATTTCACACCAGGCAATCACGATATCTGGAATGACACCGCCATCGTTTTTTACCAAAGATATATCGGTAAACCCTACTACTCTTTTAATCGTCAGGGTATCCATTTTAGCGTTCTTGATAATAGCCGCTATGATTCAATTGAACGAATGCCTAAGGAACAGTTCGATTGGCTGGTTAACGATTTAAAAAAATCTCGAAAGGCAAAATATACCTTTGTCTTTTTTCACAAGCCGTTCTGGTATGAAACCATTGCCAAAAGCAAAACCGACCTTTGGCACAGTTTGTTCATCAATTACGGTGTGGATGCCGTGTTTTCTGGACACAATCATTTCTATTACACGGAAAAATATGAAGGCATCTTATACACGGCAGTAGGAAGTTCGGGTGGCGGTTATTCTGAACCTGGACCGACCGGTTTAGGTTATCATTTTACCTGGGTTACGGTCAATGACCAGGGGATTTCAGTCGCCCCGATAAAAATGGGCAGTGTTTTACCCTGGGAAGAAGTGACCGTCGCTGATTTGAAATCAATCGAAAATATAGTTCTTACCGGGATATCTTTTGTAAAACCGATACCGGTAAATGAAAATCTTACGCTTGCCGATTCAACGGTCGTTGTAAAATTTTGGAACCCAAATACTGACCTTTTGTTTGAGGATACGATAGATTGGGAAATACCAGAAGGCTGGACCGTAGAACCCAAAAATTTGTCGCTGAAAATCAAAGGGCAAGAAAGCACCCGGGTCAATTTTCGAATCAAGAAAAAGGCAAAACTCTATCCGGTACCAACCCTGATTACTCAATTTCCCTATGCGATGGGCAAAAATTATTCGGTAAAAAAACCTTTAGCCGTAGCGCGTAAAGTAAATTGTTTTCGAGTTGGTACACCACCAGTAATTGATGGCAATATATCGGAACCGATATGGCAGAAACCGGTTACAAAGTTTTTTGCCCCTGATGGCGGTCCGATAGCGATTGATTCGGCATATTTCTACTTTGCCTACGACGATGATAACATCTATATTGCCGCTCATTGTAAAGAATCAAAGATTGATTCGATGTATGCCAAAGTGACCGAACAAGATGGTGGGGTTTATGGTGAGGATTGTGTCGGTTATTTCTTCTGCCCGGATATGGCAAAAGGAATAGTCTATCAAATCTATTTTAACCCGCTCGGCACTGCTTTTGACCAGAAGATAACTTTTAAACCGGATGGCGAATTTGATATTGACCGAGCCTGGAACGGTAGTTATGAAGTAAAGACAACCAAAGGCAAAAATTTCTGGAGCATCGAGGCAAGGATTCCGGTTGCCCAACTTGAAACAACCATCGTATCCGGTCAGCAATGGGTAGTGAACTTCCGACGAAAACAGCGAAGATTCAACAGTGCTGCCGATTGGCAAGTTCCTATCAGCTATGACCCAAAGACCTTTGGTTTTCTTATTATAAAGTGATTTGATTAAATTTCGATAAGTCATTTTGACTAACATTTCAAACGATCTAATTACCATTGAAAAAAATCTTGGTTATTCTTTCCGTAATAAGGATTTGTTGAATCGAGCTTTGACCAGAAGGGCTTATGGGCTCGAGCAAAAACAACAGAATCAAGAGTGTGAAGATCAGGAAATCTATCGTGTGCTCGGTGATGCGGTGTTGAGAGCGGTATTGGTTGACCTTTTAATAAAATCGGGTTGTTCAACCAGAGAAGAGATAACCACTAAAAAGCAAAGACTTGAAAGAGAAGAGATGCTGGATCAAATCGGAAGGAAACTCTCAATCGGACCATTCATTAAATTGGGGATTGGCGAGAAAAAACAGAACGCCGACCAAGAGCCAAAAGTCATTGCCGAAACACTTGAAGCAATAATCGGTTCAATTTATGTTGATGGTGGCTATGAGACCGCAAAGAGCGTCATTGCTCAATGGTTTAAAGACCTCTTTATATAATAGATAACTTTAAAACCCTTATCAAAATCGAATGAGCGATGACAATAGCTGAGAAATCGTTTGTTAGGTTGACCCAGCAGATGAAACGGTGTGAGAAATGTAAAGACCTGCCAAAAGACAGCCATGCCGTATTTGCCGGTAAATTTGGTAACAGAATAATAGTCATTGGACAAGCTCCGGGGAAACAAGAATTGAAACACGACAAACCATTTTGTGGTCCAGCCGGA
Source organism: Caldifarciminota bacterium (assembly GCA_029880025.1). Classification (GTDB taxonomy): domain Bacteria; phylum Hydrothermota; class Tepidihabitantia; order Tepidihabitantales; family JAOUPE01; genus JAOUPE01. The sequence continues at coordinate 1,335 of JAOUPE010000034.1, read as the reverse complement.
AAAAGATTGTTTAAATGGTTAGCTGAAATAGACATTGGTGAAGAAGAATTTCGAAATGCTGCCTATTTTACCCAGATGATGAAATGTTATCCAGACTCAACCGATAGGGGAGACCTGAAACCGAATCCAAAACAACTGCTTACTTGTGCTTCTTACTTAGAAGAAGAATTTAAGTTATTAAGACCGGAATTGGTAATTCCAGTTGGTAAGCTGGCAATCGAGAAATTATTGGGTAAGATTAGATTAGAAGAAGTGGTTGGTAAGAAATTTTTTAAAAAAGTACTTGGGGAACTGCGAACAATTATTCCTTTGCCCCATCCATCTGGTGCAAGCCCTTGGAGTTTTAAAAATGAAAATCAGAAGCGAATTGTAAAAGCGATTAAAATTTTAGAGAAGTATTATGTAAAGTTAAAAAATCAATAACCCCAGCGTCTCTTGCGGATTTTCCAGGCTTCCTCGTAGTGTAAGGTTAAGTTCAACCGACCAATTCGCTCGGTTAAAGCACCACCCTTACGATTTATTAATTCTACAGCAAAGTCAAAAACACCGAATCCCGGTATCGGTATGCCACTGCCTAAAGTAAGGGCTTGTTCGTTAATCACCTGATTGGAGGTTTCGTTGAAATACCAATCATAATAACGGTAACCAACCCGCAAAGGATGTTTGTCATCCAGGTTATATTCAAAGCCGATTGAATATTTGTTGCTATTTCGGAAAATCGACCAGGCAGTATCAGCAACTTTAGTATTTTTACTTTTGCGATTAAAATAATCCAGATAGATTGTGAGTTTAGGAATGGCATCAAATGACAACCCGAGTCCAATTCGAGGCGGGTATTCAAATTTCAAATCTGAGAATGAATCAGTCAAAATCCCATGGGACAGAACCTGACCATTGATATACAGCGGCATAGGTTTTTCATAAACCGCACCTAAATTGAAAGCCCAAATCTGAGCCGAAACCCCGAATTTTAATCCATCGCCTCGATATTCGGTAATAACTGTATCGGTAGTGATGGTAGTGGTTTGTGACGTCTCGAAAAACCAGCGTTCTAATGAATTGCCAAAGTTACGATTGTATTCAACTCCGAGTCCAAGAATATTATAAAATGTTCGGGCTAAGCTTAAATTAAAATTATAGATACCACCGTATCCAACAATATGGCGCTGGTAACCGGCTTGACTGTCGGAAAAAATATCGAAATTCTGGTTAAAGCGCTCGGCAAGTCCTAAACCGATACCGAAGCCGAGCGGCAAGCCAAATATTCCTTTAAGATAATTGGGACGGACACCGGCAATAAAACGGCGCTTATCCGTATCTTTACCATACACACCA
>JAOUPE010000329.1 GCA_029880025.1 Caldifarciminota bacterium | reverse complement strand
TTTTAGAATCTCGGATAATACTGATAATCGACGCTGGTGGCCGGCTTTAGCTGTTTCAGACACAAACTTCCTGGTGACCTGGGGTCAAGGAACAACTTCTGATATCTGGGGTAATATTGATGTGTTTGTAACTGGTATTGAGGATGAGACAGCAAAGAATATCTATGATTCTCTTCGAGGTCCAACTATTTTCTCAGGGGTGCTAAAAGAATTTAATAGGTCACATGCGATATATGATGTGTCAGGACGACAAATAAAATCTGGTCATCTTAAAGCCGGCGTTTATTTTATTGAAACCGAAAGACAGATAAGACAGAAAGTTATTAAGGTTCGATAGATTATAACATCCGGCTTAATTGAAATCGGGAACACAATTAAAAAGAAAAATATTAAAGACTTATTACGACTTTCTAATGAGTTTCTGGAACTCATGAAGCAGCGTCGGTCAGTAAGGTCATTTAGTAATAAACCAATACCTCAACCAGTGATTGAAAACTGTATTAAGATTGCGGCTTCAGCACCAAGCGGTGCCAATATGCAGCCCTGGTCATTTGTGCTAGTTAAAAATAAAAATCTGAAAAAGAAAATAAGAGAAGAAGCCGAGAAAGTTGAAAAGATTTTTTATACCAAAATGGTAACCAAGGAATGGCGGAATAAATTAGAACCTTTAAGTACTAATTTTAGAAAACCATTTTTAGAAGAGGCACCGTATCTCATATGTGTCTTTGCCCAAAGATATGGTATTGATAGTAAAGGTAATAAGGTAAAACATTATTATGTTAATGAATCGGTGGGTATAGCAGTCGGTTTTTTGATTTCTGCCTTACATCAACTGGGAATAGGGACATTAACCTATACGCCAGCACCAATGACTTTTTTAAGCAAAATATTAAAAAGACCGGTTAATGAACGACTTTATATAATACTTGTGGTCGGCTATCCGAAAAAAAACAACAAACCACCTAGATTAAAAAAGAAAAAATTAGATGAGTTATTAACGACATTGTGATGTCTGAATATCAGTTAGTGAAAGTTAGCATGAAGGATAAAGGTTTTCTCTTTGACCTTCATAAAAAACACTTGGTAATTTTGTTAATGAAATATGGGGTTGGGATGAGGAGTTTCAAAAGAAATATTTTGACGAGCATTTTAGATTAGAAGATAATTACATCATCGAAATCGATAATCAAAAGGGCGGCGTGGTTTCATTTGAAGAACAAGAGGATTTATTTTTTATTCGAAACCTTGAACTATTACCTGAATTTCAAAGAAAAGGTATTGGAACTTCTATCATTATCCATATTCTCAAATTGGCAAGACTTAAAAATAAGGATTTAGAATTACAGGTCTTTAAAATAAATCCAGCACGAAAATTATATGAGAAGTTGAGGTTCAAAATTATCGACGAAACCGATATTCATTACAAGATGCGTTACCATATAAGATAGAATTTACCTAACATACTTTTTTAAAATCTATGCTGTTCTCTCTTACATGATTTCCTTAGTTATCATCTACGCTACTCGCTAAGTAACTACCTGAATCGTTCAGTAGATAATTTAAGAATCGTCTCTGAAGTGGTAATAACTAACTTCTGAGAAGTTTTGTAAGTAACTCTTAATAAGATAGTAAGCCGTTTTCTAAGTAGTATAGGGGATAGCCTGGTGCTTTGATAGGACTAGCCCTCACCTACCAATACAGGACCTTCCAATAAGATTAAAATTTATTTTACCTCAATAAAATCAATAGCTTAGGTAAAATTTGTGGAAATTATCGTTAATAATAAATAGTATCATCTGTTTTATGATGTCACGCTTACTTTAAGTACTTAAAATTCAAATAATTAGATTAAAGAATAACTTTTTAAAACCTAATAGTCGCATAATGAGTTAGGCACAATGAATTTGCTTTTCCTTAACGCCTGGTAAATCATAGACTAAGAGTAACAATGAAATCAACAATGGGCATAAATATTGCTATAATAATTAAGGTTACATTTCAAGTATTCATCATTTAGCTCCCTGCCAAAATTCAGTGATTCTTTAGCTCGGTTAAATGTATTATTTACTGAGCCGAGGGATTAGAGTTTAAAATCTATGGATGAATGGAATAGTCAATCTTTCTTAACTTCTAAAAGATTGACCGCAGAAGGGGGGTGAGAACATGAAGAAGTTGAACAAATTAACTATAATAGCATTGCTAGGAATTTTACTCTTCAGTTTCAATCTAATAGCGGCAACGAAGGCTCCTCCAATGACTACTACCAAAGAACCAGAGGCGCAAATTGCACAAAGAGTCTTGCTGGACGAAAAAGACATGTTTCGCACTGTAATCTTTGCAGGTCGTAACATCTTCGTCGGGTATGTTGATGTCTGGTCTGAAGCACAGTATGTCTATGTGAAGTATACGACTACTACTAACTGGTTTTTAACTGAAACCCATCTGCATCTAGCCATGGATTGGCGACAAATACCTCAAACCAGGAAAGGTAACCCAATTCCGGGTCATTTTGCCCACCAGATGGAACACAATTTTGTCACCGAATACACTTATCAAATTCCACTTAACGACTACAAAGGAATTCCTCGTTACGGCGCTGCTCATTGTGAGTTAGTAAAG
>JAOUPE010000327.1 GCA_029880025.1 Caldifarciminota bacterium | reverse complement strand
TAAGGTCATAGCGTTAGTGAATAAAGAGGACATCACCCTCACCTCAGTCCTCTCCCATCAAGGGAGAGGAGGAAATGCGGTTATTAATGATTATCAGAAATTTGCCTTAGAGTATTTTGATTTTTTAGCGACCTTGAATAAGTCTGGAATGAAAGCGGTGACCGAGCGCTATCAAAGAGCCGGATTAAAGATTCATATCCTTTATGGCTTGAAAAAGATTATCAACAGCGTGATTCGAGCTGAAATAAAGCGGATATTAGCAAAAAAGCCATTGCCTTCAGAAAAGCAGGAAAAGATGGCGACCCAGCACTTATTTTATGTATTACGTATACCTAAACACATCTTAAGCGACGCCTGTCTAAATCATTATTAAAATAAGTGCTGGGTGAGTGTCCCAACTCCCTGGTTTTCGTCATACAAAGCCTTTACCAGGGAATGCTGTCGAACTTTGTCGAATCGACCCTTCGTCGAAAAGACCCGACTCGGGAAGAAATATTATGGTAAAGCCTTTGCCCCCCGAATCGGGTCTCTCGACCCGAGAAGGGTCGATTCGACTGCCCAGGAAAGCAAAGAGACATTGGAACAGTCGCTAAATAAAATTATCAGCAAATGGCAAAAAGAGGGATTAAAAGAAGATGTATTACTGAAATTAAAAGAGAAAATTGTTTCGGTCTTTTTCGCACTAAGGTTAAAAGGGATGGTTTAGGCGAGTATAACCACCGAGATAGCAGAGAATAAAACCACAGACAAACACAGATGGACACAGATAAGGATTTTTTACCCTTGGACCTCTGCGTTCTCAGCGGTTACTTGTTATTGGTTCAAGAGTTTTTTTTGAATTAGGCTGATTGGTATCGAACCTTCGGCTAAAAGCTTATCGTGAAAATCTTTTAATGAGTATTGGTCACCCATTTTCTTTCGATATTCATCACGCAGTTCCATGATTTGAGTCTTGCCGACAAGATAACTCAGGGGCTGGGTTGGACTCAGGCAATATCGGAGAACCTCAGCCTGATAATATGCGGTGTCTGGACCAAATCTATCGAGCATGAATTTTACCGCATCATCAAAGTTCATCTTTCCGGTCTGAAGCATTACATCAAGAATGATACGTGCGGCACGGAATCTTACCCCGCCGAGCCAGCGTAATTCTTTGAATAAGTCATCCGGATAAAGACCATTATCAACCACCATCTGTTCACAATAAAGTGCCCAGCCCTCAATCATTAGAGTATTTCCCTGCAATTTCCGAATCAACGAGGGATGATGATTGGCAATCGATAATTGAAAATGATGACCTGGATAAGCTTCATGCACGATGCCGCTCTTCCAGCGGCGATACTTTACTGCATGGTAATAATACTGTCTGGTTTCAAAATCGATTAGGTCTGGAATCGGTCGGATATATAAATAAGAAGTCTGAACCGAATCCAGGGGACCGGCTGGTCTCAAAGCCAAACCTGGAAGGATTCCTCTTAAGAATGGTGGCGTTTCGACCACCGTAATTTTACCTATATAATCGGGTACCGTAGCAACCTCACGACTTGCAACCCAGACTCTCATACTGTCAATCTCTTGTTCCTCATAGGCAATAATATCTTTCTTGGAAAATTCTTTGGGCGGAAATAGTGCTGGTTCGCCAGGTCTGGGATGAGTCATTTCATATTTTTGCTTCTGATTTATAAGGGCATTAATCCTGGCATCGGTCTGGGCAAAAACATTCTCACCAAAACGCAAAAGCGAATCCGAATCAAATGATAGAAAAAGGTCGGTCCTTAACATATAGTCAAAGTTTTCTTTACCGACCGCAAAATTATCGTCGAGTTCGGGCAAAATTTTTAGCAATTCTTTTCGGTAATCACCCATCGCTTTAATCGCTTGCCTGAGCCTGGTCATCAAATCTTTGTTCAGTTCCGGGAATTTCCTGCTTAATTCTTTGGCGCTCTGGTCAATGAATTTTTCACCGGTCTTCAGTTCCTCGATTGCGGTAATCGTAAAAGTCCTGCAAGGATTTATAATATTTTGCCTGGCTTCGGAAAGCACTCTGGGTACCTGTGCCAGCCTTTTAATAACATTTTGCGCCGGTTCGGAAAGCCGGGCAAAATCCCGAAGCAGAAGAAGATAAATACCTTGGATACATTCATCAACATAAAGCGTTGGGTTCTTCTGCCAATGGTTTAATTTCTTTAGCTGAAAAATGACCATTTTGAGATTGGAGATTAGTAATTCCCGGTCGATTTGTTCATCGGTTGAAAGGATGGCTGGATTGATTTTTTCAACCTCAGTAAGAATCGTCTGCAATTTATTCACAAAGTTTGTCACACTCTCGGTTGAATAATGGGCTAAGCGGTTATCGTATTGATGAAAACCGACATAGGTTGCGCTCACCGGATAAAAATCATAGACGGTTTCAAAAGCCTGTTTTGCTAAAGACCGAAGTTTGATTTCAGTTCCTTGAATAAGATTCATCGTCAACAGGATAAAAACAATTACTAACCGATATGGGAAGAGTTTGTCTCTAGTCATATTTATCGCTCCTGTCCAATTATGAAATCATAATTCTATAATGCTAAGAGTCAAGATAAAGGAGTCAGCATCTGGTCAGACCGTGGCATAAATTGTTTAAACCGCTTTTG
>JAOUPE010000328.1 GCA_029880025.1 Caldifarciminota bacterium | reverse complement strand
TAATATTCCCTTATGTTCGCGGGAAAAGTAAAAATAGAAAAGAGTCGTGATGACTCCTATAACAATCAGGACATTATTGATTGAGGTCAAGGGTAAGAGGGTGGCTTGGATTTGAGGGACGATAAATCCCTGAAGGCTTGCCGTAATGCCTAATCCGGCAGCGATGCCAACCGTAAAGGAAATTGGTATTCGTGAAATCCAGGCGTATTTTGGAATCCAGCGTGAAAGCATGATTATTCCTAAAACCGCCGGGATTACGAGAATCCATTTTTCGACCCCGGTCTCCTGAATGAATCGGTCGACCAGCATCGGTTTTACATCAAACGCCCAGGTATAGATAACCCAGAACCCAGCCGAAACACCGACATAGAGGTGTTCGGCAAACTTATAAAGCGGATTATCCCGATAAAGAAAAGAAAGAATGGCAATGGTTAGAGTTGCGGCAATCCAGGTCCCGATTATGTTTCCAATCATTTCTTGCGTTTGGTTAGAATATAGCCGATGTTGCCAATGATTATAAAAAGGATTATCAAGCCGTGGACAACCGATTGTGCCGGCATTCCTAAGATTCCGGTGCCGGCTTTTTCGATTAATGTTTCATATTCGGCAGCACCCTGTAACCCAGCAATCATACCTTCAATCTGTTTGGCTTGCAGATAAGGATAGTAATCAGGGGCGACCACGCCGGTTGCACCAAAAAACATCTTTTGCCCAAACCTGGCGCCAACATATTGAACCCAGGCATCACCGACCGCACCGTGTTCCAAGCCGATAAGCAAATCGATATTATTGTAGTTGTGAACCTGACGCATAAACCCCAGGCTGTCAATATTTACCCCTTTATAGTCGACCGCAAAAAAGTCCCTGATTTCTTTGCCGATTCCGACCATCTGAGCCACATAACCCGGACGATAGCCAAGATTAACATAATCTTCACCATAAACTTTATTATATTCTCGAGCAATCTGGTTCAAGGCGATTTCTCCTAACGGCAGACCCAATGCTAAATGTCCCATTAGAATTACTTTCAAATCCCTGGAAAAACTGTGGCGTAAAATCGCCCGTAGCATTGGCTGCAGCTCAGGTTCGGATGATGCATCGTAATCGATTGAAATCATCACCACCGAGCCTTTGGGCAACCGGTCAACTGCTTCAAAACTTTTTATTACCGGTTCACTCAACCTGATTGGCATGCTTATTCTTAATAGTAAAGGAATCGCTACTGCCAGAAGTATTAAGACATAAATGATTCGACGGTCGATTGTGCCAATCCTGAGAAACCAGCTCATAATAATACAGTGGTTAGGGGTATGGGATTGGTTGTTTGCCTCAGAAATAAATTTAACACCGAAAAGCACTGAAAGAACTGAAAACACCGACTGCCTGAGTCCGCCAAATGGCGGATGAAATGTGCTTCAAGCACTTCAGTGTTTAATTTCGTTTTGGCTCTTGGTCTCTGTGGCTCGCTGGGGTTCTTCAACTTCATGATGATGAGATATAGGTTCTTTCGATGCCTAAAATGATACGAATCGACATCGCAATCGCACCCAAATAAGTGCCGATAAAGATACCGCGTTTTGCCGCAGTCTGGGGGATATCCATAATCCAGTCGTTAATGCGGGCAAATATTTCGAGTTTACCCAATTCGATACCGTCGATGCCAGGGATTAAGCCGATAAGAAGCGCAATCTGTTTCCAGAGCCAGCCGCCTAAAGGCACTCGACCCAACATCACGAGTCCAGCCGCAACAAGCAAAAGGGTCGCCTCAAAAGTGCGAGCCCGAAATGCCCGGTAAGCCGCCGAGGCGATGAAAAAGGCAAGAAGCGCAAACATCGTGGCTTGTAACGGTATGATGGTATAAGTGTAGAGATACATAAATGGGCTGCCTAAGGTGAACGGGCTTCGATATTTTGCCCAGGAATAAAAACCAAGGGTAAGGGTCAATACTAAACCGATAATCAGGACAACGCTATAAAACCAGCCTGGTTTTTGGTCTCGGATTTTTAAGAGGTGATACCGAACCAAACTGTCTATACCCAAAAGATAGGTGAAACCGGCAACAATCGTATACCAGATTAAAAATCTCTGTTCAATACTGCCTAACGGTTCATGCGGAATGAAGAAGGTAACGACCAGAAGCACTCCGGTGAAAAAGGTTATGATTAAAGGGACCTGTCGCTTCATCCAGCACCTATCGTTGAAAGTCGAGGTTTTTCCGGCAGCCTTTCTATCCAAAAATCATGCCTGGGAAAGATAGGTGCTGGGTTAACACCGAAAAACACTGAAAACCGTCTATGGTTGGAGGTTAACCGATACGCATATCGTGTTACGTTTAACGTAAGACAGTTTATTCGGTGCTCTTCAGATGATTCAGTGTTCTTCGGTGTTAAATCTTTTCGGTGTTGTTCAGTGTTTAATTTCATCGTCCTAAAATCATTCGCATCTGACCAAAGAAATCATTGAGATAATCAAAGATTTTATCGAAAACCGGAATCTTGAAGACGGCAAGGGTTCCGACAATTGCGGCAATTGCGATGACTCCGATATTAACCAGTTTGGCAAGGTCCTCACCTTTCAGACTGCCGAGCATCTGCGGGTCTGGTTTCAGATAACAGGATGCAGCGTACATCTCCTCG
>JAOUPE010000326.1 GCA_029880025.1 Caldifarciminota bacterium | reverse complement strand
AAGCAGGGACTCGATATCGCGCACATGTTTATCCTCTTGTTCGATTAAACGCTGGATTAGTGGTCGGTCTGTTTCAAGGACCATTTTGAAGAGTCTTGTCCAGAAAAGCATCGAATCCCGTTCAAATTGTAATGAAAGCTTGAGAATATCAATCGGTGTTTTCGCTTCCTTCGCCCGTTTGATACCAGCCTGAGGACCTTCGAAAACCGTTGATTTCATGATTGAATCAAGATATGCCTGGTCTTCAGGACTGGGTTCAGGCATTGTCGCCGGATTGATTTCTATGTCCTTAAACATCTTGCTGAAGATTGAAATATGGTCCTCTTCTTCTTTTTCCAAATATCCGAGTAGCTTATTGAGTTCCTGGTCCTGGGTTGCCTGCTTCATCTCACGGTAAGAATGCATACCGGTCTGTTCAACTTCTAATGCGATACGGATTATATCCCGCGCCGTAAGTTTCTGCATTACAATTCACCTGCCTTTCTGAAAGTATTGTTTATAAACCATCATACTTAAAAATATAAACTTCATCAAGTCAAACTGCTGTAGTATCCTGTGCCGATTATATCCATTTAAGAGACGATTATGACTAATCATTGTATTCGGTCTCGCCATTCACAAATAGAATTGAGGTTTGGCAATAATTTCGAGATGCCGGCTATCCAGCAAAAAGGGTTCAAGTTTCCGACCAATCTTTGATAAATCCGAATTCAACATTTTTTCTTTAACCTTCCGCTTTAATTCAGGATAATCGCTGAAATGAAATTTGGGCGATAATAATTTATTGAGCAGTTTTAAGTCAACCGGGAACTGGTTGAAGATTATAAAGAAAGCGTCATAAAAATCGCGCTCCCGTTCCCGTTCAAAAAATGCTGCAAACTTTTCTGCCGATAAAAGGTCTTGACGCAGGACATTAATAATAATCGTGCTGCCATCAAAATTCCGGACCAATTTCACTTCTGATTTCAAACGGGCTGGACTCACATTTAAAATTTCAATTCTCACCATCATTTTTTCTTCCGGCGCTCTAATTCCATAACGGGCAAAAATTTCCGGAAAATTGAGTTCAGCCGTTAAAATATTGCCCCGACTTTTGGTTCGTCCCAATTTAATCTCGAATCCTAATTTTGTGATTTTAGCCACTAAACGGTCTAAAATGTTTTGAAAAGTTTTGGGTGCCAGTTTCGTTGCATCGAAATCCAAATCAAAGGAAAAGCGGCTAAAATTATAAATTAGCCTTAAGGCGGTTCCGCCGGTAAAGAGTAATTTATCGGTCAGGATATTGAGATTATCAAGAATCAGATAATGGAGATATTCTCTTAAAATCCCCCTCTCTTTTCCCAGAGGAAGATTTCTCGATTCGGCTTGAACGAATAGCTCTTCTCTGGTTAACATAAATCTTTTTTAATCATTACGATTAATTTTTGATTATTAAAAAGTGACCCATAATGAAGAAGTTTCTGCCGATTAAAATTTGAGATTACCAGACGGTCGGAAATCGGCGTTTTATCAAGTAATGAGAAATAGTAGTAGTCAACCAATGCCTTTTCCAGTTCGGCAATCCGAAAATGGAGGCTGTCCGATTCGGCTACCCGATAACCGGTAAAACTCTTTGGCATTAAGGTTCGATAAATATAGGTCGTGTCACCAACTTTAAAGCGCCGGGTTGGTTTCGGGGTAATTGAGGTAATGTTGTAGACGAGTTCGGGAATTAAACCATAGTAGGAAAGTGCCGCTTCTAATGAAACATAGGAGGGTTGATATAGCATATTAGCAATCAAGTATTCGGATAGATGTCCGCGTAGGGCAATGTCGGAAACCGCATACAAGCCGTTCTTCAGCCGAACCAGATAACCTTTCTTGGTCCAGCGCGATAGTTGATTCTTGCCCGAATCATAAGAAGCCGATAAGATTCGTAACCCTTGCTTCAGACTAAAGATGGGCAGGGCTAATTTAGCTAATTTCTCGCGAAATTCAATCCATTTCATTTTGTATACAAATTTGATTACAAAGTAAAATATAACAAAATTTGGCGGGAAAGTCAAATGTTTAATTCGGAACTAACTCGGTTAAAAATTGATGGGGGACGAAATTGATTCATTTCACCAGCGCAGCACAAAAAGTCAAGGAAAATCCGGGAATCGCCCTCCAGAATTGCCCAACTAGGAAGCCCATCCTACAAAAAGAAATTAAACGGCAATAAGTTTGCCCAAGGCAGTGAAGAGAAGATAAGTAGAGATATTTTTGGCTTCAAAGATTGAAGAAACTGCTTCTTTATAAATAGCGAGTTGCTGGGCATATTTTTTGATAAAAGGAGTTAGTTCTTCATCTTTTAGCGGAAAGGTTTTGTAGTCGTAAACCTTAATTTCTTCTGGGGTCTTAATAACCCGGTCAATGCGACCACTGTAGATTGTTTTATCCTTTTTGAGCATAAATGGTAATTCCGCATGACTATTAGGCTGAGGAAGAATGATAGACAAGAGCCCTTTTGTTTCTAAGAGCTGGAATTGGTCCTTGAGGCGTTCGAGCCAAATTGATAAGTCTTCTTTAGTCATTCCAACAGCAAGGAGTAGATGTGTAGCGCGAGTTAAGATTGTGGACCAGTTTCCCCCTCCTCCTGTCCTCCCCCCACGAGTGGGGGAGG
>JAOUPE010000325.1 GCA_029880025.1 Caldifarciminota bacterium | reverse complement strand
CTAATTCTTTTGGGTCAGGAAACAAAACTATCTTAGCTGACTTGCGGGGACGTTCCAGCATCGCATCAAACCCTTTGGCATAATCGGCTAAAGTGAACATATGGGTAATCACCGGGCTTGGGTCAAACCGTCCTGAGGCTAAAAGATTTCGATTCCGATACCAGGTATCGAATAATTTTCTGCCATTAATGCCATGAACCTGACAACCTTTGAAAACGATGCCATTATTATAATCAAGCATTAAGGGTGATTGGGGAGCAATACCGAAGGCAGTAACCCGACCGGCTTTACGCACCATTCGGTAACAGTCAACAATCGAGTCATTACTGCCGACCATTTCTAACGCAATATCAACACCATTTCCACCAGTATGGTCGCGAATAAAAGCCAATCGCTCGTCAGAGGTGGATTTATTGGTATAAAGAAGATGGTCTGCACCCATCTTCTTACCGATTTCCATATTAAAGTCGTATTTACCAATCAAAAAGATTTTAGCCACTCCACAAACTCGGGCAATTCCTACGGCAAACAATGATATTGGTCCATCACCGGTAATTACCATCGTTTTACCGGCAACATCGGCATCTTCACCCAGCACCGCATAACAGGCATTGCCCAATGGTTCCTGAATTGTGCCAAATTCAGGTGGGATTGATTTGTCATTAGGCCAGCAGACCGATTCTGGGATAGCAAAATATTCGGCAAATGCACCGTCACAATCTACCCCCAAAATCTTCATATGCTCGCCGACATGGAATTGTCCTAAAAGTGCGGTCAAATCAGCTGGGTCATAAATATGGGTCTCGGCTGAAATGTAGTCACCGACTTTGATTCTTTTAACCGATGAACCAACTTCTATCACTTCACCGGCAACCTCGTGTCCTAAAATCTGGGGCAATCGTTTTTCACCAATTCTGCCTTGTGCCCAGGGGTCCCATTTGTAGATGTGGACATCGGTACCGCAGATTGAGGTTGCTCTAACTTTTACAATAACCCAATCCGGTTTGGGTTTTGGTGAATCTTTTTCAATAAATTCAGCACCCAATGCTGGTTTGGTTTTAACTACTGCTTTCATCTTCATAATTTCCTCCTTAATTTAACGAATTGGACAAATGACAACGAATTGCTCAAACAAAAGATTCGTTACTATTCGCTGCCATTCGTGTTATTTGCATTTCATGATTTTCTTTTTAACTCTTCAATGATTTTTACTCCTGAACTTGTGCCAATTCGGTTAGCACCAGCATCAATCATCGCCTTAGCCGTCTTGTAATTCCGAATCCCGCCCGAAGCTTTTACCCCCATCTCTTTACCTACGGTTTTTCTTAATAATTTTATATCCGAGACCGTTGCTCCACCAGTTGAAAAACCAGTAGAAGTCTTAACAAATTTTGCGCCGGCGTCCTTTGCGATTAATGCCGCCTTAACTTTTTCTTCATCGGTTAATAGACAGGTCTCAAGAATTACTTTTACCGTATAAGGTCTTGCGGCATTCACCACTTCGATAATATCATTTTTTACATAATCATAATACCTTGACTTTAAAGCGCCAACATTCATCACCATATCAATTTCGTTTGCACCATCAGTAATCGCCTGCTCAGTCTCCAAAATTTTAGTCCGGGTGGTTATGGCACCGGTTGGAAATGCAATTGCACAACCAACATTGGTTCCTGAACCTTTTAATAAATCAACAACTAATTTAATATAATATGGGTTAACAAAGACTGTGGCAAAATTATAATCTTTTGCTTCTGAACAAAATTGTTTAATATCAACTTCCGAGGCTTCGGGTTTTAATAAAGTATGGTCAATGTATTTGGCGAATTTTAAAATTTCAGATTCGGTCATTCTGAGAAGATTTGAGAATAAATTTCTTTTGGAACCGATGCCATCTTAGCTAATGTTTTCTCTAGTCCGTTAGAAATAAGTTTTTCGATTTCTGTTAGTCCTTTTTCTTTTGCTAGTTTCTTCGCAAGCATCATCTGACCAAGCATCCTACCTTCAGAAATTACCTGCTGAGAGGTTGGCAGCGGTACGAATTGCGAACCTTCGCTGGTGTCCTTCAGTTCTAATCCAAATTCGGCAAATCCTCTTCTAATAATATCAGCAATATCAAATTCTTTTAATTTTCGAGCTAAATCGCGGGCATCTTTGAATTCTTTTTCAATTGTGAAAAATTCTGCTTCTGGTTTAAGCGAAAGCGTGGCTTCAAAACTTCTTTCGATAACTTTTCTTTTTGGTTGTTGAAATCCCAAGGTTTGAAGATATAGTGTAACCAAAGCAGAAGTCGTCTTTAAATTATCTAAATCATTAGCTTCTAATTGAGCAAAACCCTTCGTTGTCAAATCGAAAATCATACCAATTACTTTAGATGTGTTCAAATCATCATCCATTGCGGCTCGGAATTCAGTAGTATCTATATTATCGGCGCTAACCTCAATTTTACCAATTTTGGCTTCGGCTTGTCGCAAAAAATCTTCTATTCTGGTGAAAGCACTTTCTGCTGCATCGAGCCTCTCAAAATTAAATTCAATCTGACTGCGGTAATGGGCTTGCAGGAAATAAAGTCTTATACTATTAGCCGAATATTTGGCTAAAATTTCTTTTGCCGCATAATAATGTCTTGTGGATTTCGCCATCTTT
>JAOUPE010000324.1 GCA_029880025.1 Caldifarciminota bacterium | reverse complement strand
TGCTGCTGACTGCAGGGCAGTCGAACTGACTGGTATATAATCCTGTTCATGATTATCCTTTCTTTTTATCGACTGATTGTATGGAAAATTGTATTTACTTTCAACTATAAAGAATCTTAATTCTAAGTCAGGCGTTGTCAATTGGAAAACCATAATGAAAGTTAATTCCCAAGTTGAGACCGGTTGTATTGATTTTTGGAAATATTGAATGTCCCTTGGATTATGTCTGTTAGATGAGTTAGTTTTTATCTATAAAACTACTGGTTTTGTAATTTCCAGAGACATCTTCCAAAAATGAAATATGGAGGTTCACATCCTTCAAATCCATTAGTTATTGCGATAGTTTGGAAACCATCGGTTATGCTTCCATCGAGAACAGAAATTGCTTCTGAATAAGAATAATAGGTTCCTACGGCTATGCTATCATTGATGATTTTATCAAGTCGTGAATCGGCTGAAAACATTCCAGCATTCAATGGATTGGCGGGATTGGATAAATCAATTAATTTGTAGTTAGTAGTTTCTATCATTGTGTCCCAAACCGATCGAGGTGCGAGAATTAAATAATTCTTAAATAACAAACCAGACCAATATTCAGGCTCTACTCCATTATAAACTAGCCGAGGATCAACCGGGTTCTGTAAGTCAAAGACTGCCGGTAGATTTTCGTAGTAATTTAAAATGACAAGGTATTTTGACATAAATGTCATTTTAACTACCAGATAATTTCCTAATTTATAAATCTCTTTATATTGACCATCAGGCTTATAGTAGAAGATTCGCAGAAAATCTTTTGCCCAAGGATTTCCGGTAACTACAATAGTATCTCTTACGGCAAACGGACCAAGGTATCCTGAAATGTTAAGGTGGAATAGTTGCTTTGGGTTTATTGGATCTTTTAATGAATAAACATAAATTCCGTCGTCGTGAGTGCTGAACCAAAGTGTATCACCGCGGAGTTGAGTTTCTTTAATACATATCGGAAATTGTGCCGAAGCTATTTCGATAACGCCCTGGTCGTTATATGAATATACATGATAACCACCACCATACTCAACGGTTATAAGAGTATCAGAATTAAATCGAATACTCCGCCCCGTAACTTTACCGATAAGTTTAAATTGCTTAGGCGTAGGTTCAAGGATATATTTGGTTGATGCTAACGACTGAACAATCTTAGGAAAGAAATTGTTTTTGTAAATCACTGCACTGTTTTTAGAAGCATGGCTTGGAAGAATCGCTACGCCATAAATATTTGTTTGAACGCAGAAATAATCCCAATCCGATCCTCCCTTAATCGTAACGCCAGCAATTGGTTGTTGGTCAGGAGAAAAAATCATTACTTCAAATTCTCTTGATTTTTTACAACCTATCGTTAAAAGAACAGCCATGCTAAATAAGAATATTTTCCTCATGTTAAACCTCTTATTTTTCAAACAACCAAGAATAATATTTCTTATTCTTCCAATTTATTAATGAAATGCTTGTGCCTGGATAATAGACGATTACATTTTGGGTATACGATGTTAAGATTTCACCCGCTTTGTCAAAATTTTCGTCCTTTTCGTACAAGAAATATCTGGCTGGCATATTATAATAATGTCCCATACTTGAACATGGATATGGAATTTTGCCAGAATCGGGAAATTGGAATTGTCTAAATGTGATTTTACTTAATACAGTGTCCAGGAAATCGTCGCCTAGCCAAGAATTTTCGGTAATTGTTCCACATAAGTAAGCAAATGAATTACGTGGATAACGCCAGTATAAGTTAAATTCGGGATTGGTAAATTGAGCAACCTCTTCAGTAATTTTAATGAAAGAATCGGTGACGGTAAGAATATATTTGTCTTTAGTGTTTCGGTAGTAAAAATATAGCTGATATTCACCTTCAGAAATATCTAAAAACGAGGAAGCACTGGCTGGTCCTAAAGCAGTTAATCCTACCTCAGGAATATAGATACCAATAAGCTCAATTGCGATTATTTTACTTTTAACAGATATTTCGGATATAATGGAGTAATTACAGCACGGGTAAATTTTTTCGGTAACCATTGATAGCATTATACGAGGGCTTTCGATCAGATCATGGTCTTCATATCCTTCCGCGATACTAAATTTAATGTCTCCTTCTAACGGCTCTAAGTTCCTATCTGAGCAATTTAAAAGGACAATTAGTGAAGCAATGAATGAGAAAAGAATGAATTTTTTTATGGAAAGATTAGTTTTCATTTTATCTCCTTTTAAGGCTGGTTTAAACCAGCCTTACTTCTCACTCAACACATTTTAACCTATGCGTATAGTCTGTCAAGGGATTTTTGTGATGGCAAATTCGGGAGTATTGTAATAGTTTATTTGTTTATTATATTAGTGATCCAATTACGATACAGTCAAAAGAAATGCAGCTAGAGAGAATACCTGAATCGATAGGATATAACTACCGGAGTTGTGGGAGACGCTTTTCTGATTATATGGCGATATGGTCTGCCCTGCCTCAAAAATAATCTAATAGCCAACCCTGTTACCTACTCCTTAGCCTGCTCCTTAGGCTACCCCATAGGCTAACCCTTAGGCTACCTCCCGGTCTACCCCTTAGCCAATCCCCTAGGCTACCACTTACCCTGCTCCTTATGCTACCCATAAGCCAGC
>JAOUPE010000323.1 GCA_029880025.1 Caldifarciminota bacterium | reverse complement strand
AAAACTACCGTTCATTTTCATGAATGCGGTCGGCATGCATCAAGACGTTATGACATTATTACACGAGAGTGGTCATGCTTGTCATAGTTTTGAAGTAAGCAAGTTACCTTACTATCAACAGCGATCGGTTGGACTTGAGTTTGCCGAGGTTGCTTCAATGGGAATGGAACTACTATCCGCGCCTTATCTCATAAAAGATGAGGGTGGTTTTTATGATAAAGCCGATACAGCCCGAGCACGAAAAAGGCACCTTCAAGATATTGTTCTATTTTTACCTTATATGGCAGTAGTTGATGGGTTTCAGCATTGGGTCTATGAAAATCCAAATGATGCTATGAATCCAGATAATTGCGACCAACAATGGGCGCGGTTATGGAATCGGTTTATACCCGGCTATGATTGGAGCGGATTTGAAGATGCAATGACAACCGGCTGGCATCGTAAACTTCATATTTTTCTTGAGCCATTCTATTACGTGGAATATGGCTTGGCTCAGATGGGTGCTTGTCAGGTTTGGGCAAATGCGATGAAAGACCAAGCAAATGCGGTAGCTCACTATCTAAAGGCTCTGGCTTTAGGTGGAACCAAATCGCTGCCCGATTTATTTGCAACGGCTGGTGCAAAGTTTGGTTTCGATGCCGGTACGTTAGGACCAATCGTTCACCTGATAGAACAGAAAATCAACTCGTTTGGTTCTTAAGCCTAAACCGCTGATACGCTATCAGTAGGTAATTTAATTAGGCTGAGCCAGCAGATATTTTATGTAAATCCTAGCCCAGAAGAAAGCAAATATTCCACCCGAAATATTTCCAATAACGATTCCCCACCATACGCCAGTTAATTTCAGATTTAGAACTATAGAAAAAATGAATGCGAGCGGTGCAACTAAAATAATTGTGCGAAAGATGGTAATTATCAAAGAGTTGATACCCTTACCAGTTCCCTGAAACATCGCCGAGGAGATTATTCCGAAGGCAGTTGTGGGATAATAGATACACATGATTCTTAAGAAAATGATTAAATCATTGGCGATTCTTGCCGCATTTTTCGACATCGTAAAAAGGGCTACGATTTGAGGAGCAAAAATATAAGTTAGGGCGGCAACACACAATTCGATGATAAGACCAATTCTTATTGCATATAAATATGCGGTATCGAGTTTCTTAAATTCATGACCACCATAGGCTGCGCCAGTGACTGAAGTGACCGCGGTCGCCATACCGAGCAAAGGTAGTGAAGCAAAGGTAGCTACCCGCCAGCCGGTCGTGAAAACTGCAATGCCATCGGTGCCTCCAACCTTAACCACGATTGTATTCAGTAACAATACGGAAAATGACATGGTGAGCTGGAGCAGGGCTGAAGGCAAACCGACATTGAGAATATCTTTTACTATTTCTTTATCGAATCGGAAACCTTTTAAGGTAATTGATAAATAAGTATCCTGCTTGATACATATCCAGTAAAAAAGTATTGATGCTGAAATGAATAAAGAAATGACGGTAGCCCAGGCTGCGCCGGCAACGCCAAGTTTCAAAGTATAAATAAATAAAGGGTCGAGCACGATATTCAATCCGGCACCGCCCATCATCGCATACATAGTCCTTTTTACGTTACCTTCACCGCGCAGCAGGGCACCGGCAACATTACCGAAAAATATTATTATCGTGCCGCCAAAAATTATTCGGGCATAAGAGGCGGCAACCGGTGCTATTTTTCCTGCACCCAGCTTAGAAAATATTGCTGGTGCAAAAATGAAAAAAGGGACGGAAATAATTATCGATAGGAAGAACATTAAAACGATTGTATGAGCCGCAACATTGTCGGCGCCGGCTTTATCCCTTGCCCCGATTTTTCGTGAAACGGCTGACCCTCCACCTACACCGAGACCGGTGGCTAAAGCCATTATCATAAAGAAAAATGGGAAGAAGAATCCGATGGCAGAAAGCGCATCCGCACCCAAACCAGAAACCCATAAGGCATCCACGACATTATATATCGTCTGAACCGACATCGCCACAATCATCGGTAAAGCGAGTTTTATTATCGCTTTTTTGGGATTACCGAGCAGGGTTTTGACACCATCGGTATCTGGTTTTACTATAGACTTGTTTTCCGCCATTATTAGTTAAATAATCTTATATTCTATATATTGATGTAATAATGTCAATCGAACTACCGAGAACGATAAAAAATTTCTATGTAATCTTAAAATTCAGACCAACCATATTTGGATTTTGGCAGTTTTCTAACTACTTCAAAACATTGCTTGTTAGCTAAAAATAAGCCTTGACAAGTTTTTGAAAACAGCTATATTTTTGTATGATGAGGTTTTATGTCCTTATCAATTCTATTTCAAATATTAAACCTATAATAATTTTTTTAGTTTTGCGGCTAAGGAGGATACATGCAAAACATTTCAAAAAATTATCTCTGCATAGCACTCATCTTGAGTGCGGTTTTGTTATTTAGTTGCAAAAGAAAAACCCAACCACTAATGCCATCAGTCACCAGTGACAGTCACCTTGAAAATTGAAACGCCTACCAAGAATTTGTCAATGACGGGATAGATAAAAAACCAGATTTACCCTGGGTCATCAAAAACGGCTTGCATTTTTAATTCATCATTGCAACATCCAAATTTCTATAAACTTACACAA
>JAOUPE010000322.1 GCA_029880025.1 Caldifarciminota bacterium | reverse complement strand
TGGCAAACTCAAAACCAGGACCAATCGCGATGCGTGGTCGAACATCAGAAATTTTTATCTCCCCGGTAAAGATGCTCTTTACATTGTACTTCTCGCTAAGTAATTTTATTTCATCTGGTCCTAACTTCTCCTTCTGAACTGCCGAAAGCAAATCTTGTTCGGTGCCAAGTTCGACAACCGCTATGCCCTTCTGGTCTTTTGAAATCCACTCAATAAATTTTTGAGTGGTAAAACCAGCCAGTTGTCCTTCATTTTCACATTTGAATTCAATGATACCGATTAGTTCATGTGGTTTTAGGTCAAATGCCGGCGGTATCATAATGCGTTTGCAACCTGCGGATAAAATCAAAACGGCAAAAATTAAAGAAAAGTTAATTAGTTTACGCATTTAGCTCCTTTCGTTTTATTATTATTAGAATAATCGCATCAAAGTCAAGAGACGGCACGTGGTTAATTATTGATTTACGACTTAATCTCGTGCTCTCAGCGGTTTAATTTCTTAATGCTTTCAACTTTCTCGTGAAAATCCTGTGTTAATCTATGGTTGAAAATTCTTCTCTTTGGTTTTTAAATTTTGTGTTAATCTGTGTCTATCTGTGGTTAAAATTCCTACTCTGCTATCTCCGCGTTCTCTGCGGTTAAAAGTTCTTCTATCTATCTCTGTTGTTTTCTCAATCTTGTGTTAATCTGTGAAATCTCGTGGTTTCATCTTTTCTTTCTCTTCTGTGGGTTTATAATATTCTTCGTATTGTTCGTTTTGTGCTTCGTGGTAATTTTTATGATTTTTCTACATTCTTTCGCAAATCTCTTGCCGACAAATCATTCCGGAATCGGACAAAACTGGCATGTCTTAGCGCACCGGACTGGAATCGCTCGAATCCTTTAATCTCAACCACTTTACCCAGATGTTTCTTCGGATTCCGAGTGAGTTCAAGTTTGACATCGAATCGTGTAATACCAACCCGCATAACTTCTTCCAGCTTATTACCTTTCCACAACCCACACACAATATTTTTTACTAAGCCATTTTTCGGAACCACAAAACCTTTAGGTATATAGGGTGGTTCATTGGTAAATTCATAACCTATTATAATGAACTCGTCGGTCAATATCTTTTTCTGCTTCCACCAATTCTCTGACTTAAAATCCTTGTCCAGCTCTTTTACTACAATTCCTTCAAAACCTTGCTTAATGTATTGCTTAAATATTTCCGGGACCTTTTTCACCTGGATAATTTTATCTTCAACTATAACCAGATGTTTATCTTCTAACGATTTTAAGAATTTGATGAGCCGAAGCTTTCGTTTCACAACATCTTCTTTATCGTCAACGCCTTGGACCATATCAAAACAATGAATCACCGGATAACCGCGTCGCTCGGTCGCAATTCTACCGGCTTGACTACCGTATTCTGCCTCACCCAAGAGATAAATATCCGAAGGGAATTTATCAAGCGAATTGGCAAGTATTTGCTCTAAAGTAGCTTTTCTTTCACCCCTTCTACTCCAGACTTCAATCTGGTCATTAACCTTTCGAATCGAGGTGAACATGCCGTCAAATTTCGGCTCAACCAGCACTTTTCCTATTGCCGGAATTTCAGGGATTGCTATACAAGGTTTATAGAGTATCGAACTGTTTTTCATTTATCACCTAAAAACAATTCAGTAATTGGTAGAAATTAAATTTCACCCCTTAATCTCATCGTTCCAAAGACCGAAATGATTTTGTCTTTTAACTTTAATAAGACATCGTCCTTTAAACCTTCTTTTTGCCATCGTTCGATAATTTCAATAAGAATCTTATTCAGAAGTTCTTGGTTTTTACCATAATACTTTCTCAATACCTTTACGCATTCTCGGGCAAAGGCTTTGTAGGATGAAAACCAGGGGGTTGGAACACTTAAATCACAAAGCAATTTGTGAACTTCAGCTTCAATCTTCTCAATTCTTATCCGATATTTTGTAAATCCAATCGCCATCTTCTCCTGCTTTTCGGTTGGCAACGGCTTTTTCGCTTCGATCCGTTTAATCTCTGCCCCAATGACCGAATAGATAATCTTCGTAATCTTAAAAAGAAGATGCCGTTCGAAGCCAGCTCTTTGATATTTCTCAATAACCATCTTCATTCCTGGTTTATTCAGAGCCGCTAAAAAGTCAAAATGCTCAGAAGCGAATTTCTGATAGGAATTAATTTGACTCTCTTCAATTTGATTTTTGGTTAGTAAGACTAAGATTTTATCTTTAATCTGTTTCTTCAGCCGGTCAAAATCAATCTCTTCTTTTTCTTTGGATGAGTATTCGACACCGATTTCATATCGCATCGCATCCCGTTGAATTTTTCTTTGGGTTGGCGGTCGAATCGACCCTTCATCGAGGCAAATCGCCCCCGCCTTTCGGGTAAGACCCGATTCGGGCGGATAAACTTGAGCAATCATCTTCTCATGTCTCATCTTAAAATCAATCGTATCCAGCTTTTTAAAAAATTCGGTCCAGGATGCACCACAGGCTCGGAGATAAAGAAGGATTGTTTGGATAGGCGGATTCTTCGTCTTACCTTTTTCTAAACGAGAAATATATCCCTGTCCAGATTTGGTTGAAAGCCCTATCCGCTTGGCTACCTCAATTTGAGAAAGACCCGATTTTTCACGGATTTCGGTTAAAAGTT
>JAOUPE010000321.1 GCA_029880025.1 Caldifarciminota bacterium | reverse complement strand
ATGGATTGTTTAAAAAATCGAATAAGACTTCTGGGGCAAAAAATATTTTTGTATAACTGAAATCTTCTTCAAAGAGTTCGATTTCGTGCGGCAGCAGGCTAATCAAACTAATAATAATAATCAAGATTTGAAAGCAACCGCAAGACTCAGGATGTGAGTCTCTTTAAGCCGGGTATGATAACGGCAGGCGTAGTCCAGGCTAAAGGTTTTTAAAGATATTCCGATACCAGCCGCTAAATGGTAAGGGTTAGTCGCAATACCGACTCGAAATGATACCATTGGTAATAGAGAAAAATCAACTCCGGTCAATAATCTTTCATAATTAGTACTCTTAAGAAAATCACCGCTAAGCCTGAAGTCAGCGACCGGTTCCACTGTACAACCTAATCTAACCGATGCCGGAATCAAATCACCGGCTCGACTTTTGGGATTATTTAAATCTTCTAAAACCACGGCTAATCGATAATTACTTTGGCGATAAAGTATACCCAGATTCAGACTGGGCAGAAAATCTTTTCCATAGTTACCTATACTCAAATAATTTAACTTAAGAATAAGACCGTAAGCGAAATTATTTTTAAGGGCAAAACTGGTTGCCAGGGCGATAATATACTCGTAGTAGCCTGGTTGACCCAATGAAGAAAGCGCAAATCCCAGGAAGGGTCGTTTTAAGTTCATTATCAGACGATGATAGCTCAGATTGCTAATTGCGAACGGTTTGGTATGGACTAAAGCAAAGCCCGAATGCCCGATTTGAGACAGAATTGCTGGATTGGTTGCAGTTCCATCATATAATGAAAGTGTGGTCGAGCTGACAAAATTAGCCGAGGCTGGACCGCCAATTTCATTAAAATCAAACATTAGAAATATAAAAAATAATATCAAGCTTATTTATTAATCCTGGCGAAAAGCAAGAATTTAGAGTCTAGCTAACCCAATAAAGAAAACGTCCACAATTAGGACAGATTAAAAGTTCGGAGGCTCGTCTGGTTGCAAATTCGGCTGGAAGTTTAACATAGCAGCCGCCGCAGAACTCTTTTACCGCCTGAACCAATACCCGTGCTCCGTAGCGTTTCACAATACGTTCGTATTCAGCCAGTAATTTCGGGTCAATTTTTTTCTTCAGTTTTTGTCGCCTGCGCTCAATGATATGCATGATATCTAATGACTGCTTGGATGTCTTAAAACCAATTTTTTTATATTGGGGGCTGGAAAGGTCCTTAAGCATCAAGTCCAGTTCTTCTAATTCCCTTAAAAGTTCAATCTGTTTTTTCATGGATCTTTTCTTCTAAGGTCTTTACCAGTTGAATAAAATCTTCGGGTGACTTAGGTTCAAATGCCAGTTTCTTCTTGGTCAATTCCTGACAGACCATCGCGACCCGACCCAGAGTAATCAAGTATTGATTGCCCGGGTCCTGGGGTGGCGCAACAATCAAAAAGAAAAGATGGGCTGGTTTTTTATCGATCGAATCAAAATCAACCCCTTTCACTGACCAACCCACCGCCATCTCCAGTTTATCAATCAGGAGGGAACGGCAATGAGGAATCGCAATACCCTTACCGATTCCGGTCGAACCGAGCTCCTCTCTTTTCATTAGGGTATCGTAAAGCAGAGCGACGTCTTCACCTTTTTTAATGATATTGACTAATTCCTTCAAAACCTCACTTTTCTTTTTAGCCCTTAGTGCTAAATTAATTCGCTCTGGTTTTAATAATGATGCTAAATTCAAACATCCTCCCTTCTTACATCTTTTCTGGCGCAATTACGCCAATTAACGATAACACATTAGCAATAACTTTTTGGACACATTGGCACAAATAGATTCGAGCCTGAGTAAAATCTTTGTTCTCAGTTACCACGCGTTGTCTCTCATAAAAATAATGAAAATTTGTGGCAATGTCCAGTGCAAAATAGACCAGCCGGTGGGGTTCCAGGGTCAATGCTGCTTGCTCAATAACATCCGGAAAATATGTTATTGATTTTGCTAACCTTCGCTCCTCTGGTTCCCGGAGTAAAGATAAATCAACCGATTCCGGAAAACCGGTTCCCTTTTCCTGGGCAAACTGCAAAATGTTACAAATCCGGGCATGCGCATATTGAACATAGTATACCGGATTTTCCTGTGAGGTTTTTTTGGCTAATTCCAAATCGAATTCTAAATGTTGTGATGCCTTGCGCATCATAAGAAAAAATATAAGGGCATCTTTGCCAATCTCATCCCGAACTTCATCCAGCGTTATATACTCACCCCCACGCTTCGACATCATAACTTTAGCCTTATTTTTCAATAATGAAACCTGTTGGGCAATAATAATCTCCAGTTTGTCACCCGAATAACCCAAAGCCGAAATTCCACCCTTCATTCGGGCAATGTAACCATGGTGGTCAGGTCCCCAGATATTTATCAACCGTTCAAAACCCCGCTCCAATTTATCAAGATGATAAGCAAGGTCGGTAAGAAAATAAGTTGGTCGGAATTCTTGGGTCAAAAGCACCCGGTCTTCACGGTCACCAAAGTCTTGAGCGCGGAACCAGGTTGCCCCATCTTTTTCATAACTCTGCCCTTTCTTTTCTAAACTTTTCAAGACTTCATCGCGTTTTGTCAGGAATTTACTCTCGGGCACGAAGTTATCGAAATGGATGCCAAAATTATTTAAAGAATCCCGCTGCATCATTAGAATAC